>CAZAKX010000033.1:0-26227 GCA_964485915.1 uncultured Nitrospira sp.
ATGGACCTGGCCGTACGAGTGGACGAACAGCGTTCAACTGCCCATACAATCCCTATGGGTGAGGTGCGCCAGGGGGATCAGATTGTCGTCGGTCGAGAAGGCGTCCGCGTCACTCCTCTCCAACGTCCATCCGAGCGAGATATCTTTGGGTTCATGGAGTCACAGGTTTCGGCGGAACGGCCCCATGACTCTGTGATTGCCGATATCGCGTCGCGGATGCATCACCTACGAGAGCACCGTCGGCAAGGACGATCCGATTCACACGTGTTGCTCGCCGGCGGACCGGCGATCATCCATGCCGGGGGAAGGGAGGCACTGACCTGGCTGATCGAGCAAGAATTCATCCATGTGCTCTTCTGCGGAAACGCCCTAGCAGCCCATGACATGGAAGCCGATCTCTATGGCACTTCCCTCGGGTATGGGCTCAGCGCTGGACGCGCGGTTAGGCACGGACATGAGCATCATTTGCGTACCATCAACCGGATCCGGACGATCGGCAGCATCAAAGCAGCAGTCACCTCCGGCGTCATCACGCACGGGATTATGGCGGCCTGCGTCAGGCAAGGGGTGCCGATGGTGCTGGCAGGCACAATTCGTGACGATGGTCCCTTGCCAGGCGTGATCACGGACTCTGTCCAGGCGCAGAGCGCAATGCGAGCTCTGATTCCTGGCGTTGGGCTAGCCCTTCTCGTCGCTTCAACATTACATGCCGTCGCCACAGGCAATCTTCTGCCGGCCACCGTTCCCACCGTCTGTGTGGACGTGAACCCGTCAGTGCCGACAAAATTGGCCGATCGAGGCAGTTTTCAGACGGTTGGTCTCGTCATGGATGCGGCGTCGTTTCTGGCAGAACTCGCTAGGGCTCTAGGGAGACCAACATGAGCCGTATTCTGGTGTGTCCTCCTGATTTCTTCGGTATCGAGTACGAGATCAATCCCTGGATGCGGCTCAGCAATCGAGTGGATCACGATCGAGCCGTGCACCAGTGGCATGAGTTGATGCGCGTGCTCGAACAGGACATGGGCGTCGCTCTTGAACGTATGTCTCCACTGCCGGGTCTACCTGATCTGGTCTTTACGGCCAATGCCGGCGTCGTGGTCGGGCGAACGGCTGTCGTGAGTCGCTTTCGGTATCCCGAAAGACGACGAGAAGAGGTTCATTTTGCACGGTGGTTTCGCGAGCATGGCTATGACGTGATGAGCCTAGAGGAAGGCCTATATTTTGAGGGAGCAGGCGATCTCCTAGGCTTTCCGGACTATTGGTTCGGTGGCTATCGGCAGCGATCGGATATTCGCGTGTTTCCGACCCTCAGTGAACGGTTTCACCGAGAAATCATCCCCCTTGAATTGGTCGACAGCCGTTTTTACCACCTAGACACCTGCTTGTGTCCGTTGAGCGGTGGGGAGCTTCTCTATTTTCCTGAAGCTTTCGATTCTTATGGACAGACGGCCATTGCCGAACGTGTTTCTGGTGGGTTCTGTCTGGCTGTTCCCGAGGATGAAGCTCTGAAGTTCGCCTGCAATGCCGTCTCGGTCGGGAAACATGTTGTGCTTCCCATAGGATGTCCTGCTACACAATCCTGGCTCCGCGATCGAGGATATGAAACCCATACCGTTCACCTTGATGAATTTATGAAATCTGGTGGGTCCGCCAAGTGCCTCACCTTGGCACTGGACTAACCGTCCAATATCCCTTCACTGTCATCAACAATTTGAGAAGAGCATCTCTGCTCTGCCTTGCAATCCTGTAGCGCATGCCCCACCGCGCGTTATTTCTGCCGGAAGAGAAACGCTCCGTACATCCCGGCAATCGCGATTGTGACGAGTTCGATCGTCAGAAGCATGCGACTCACGACGGCTTCGGGTGTGGGCGGAGATAAGATGAAATGCATTCCCAGAAATTCCGGTTCTTGCGTTGGCAGAGTCTCCCATGGAGGGAATATCAGGGCAAGAATCAGAAGAACGACCATTCCATAGAGTACGGTGATATTGAGTTGCCCTGGAGACGAGGGCGTATGGAGCTGAGGAAGCGGCGAGCTATCCGCTCCACTGGTGAGCCGGCGACCGCATTGAATACAGAAGCGATTGATCTCAGGCTGTGATCGGCTGCAGATTGGGCAAGCTTGCATAATAGGTACAGACAAAAGCTGGAAGTAGAAGGAGATTAACACGAAAGGTGATCGCAATTCATGGCTCAACGACGGCGATCAGGGAAGAGGTTTAAAAGTGATACCCGACGCCGAAAGAGACGAGGTGCATTTTGTAGGTGGCATCCATGCCAAAGAAGAAAGGGAAGAGTTCCGGGTTGTCTGCGAATTTAAAGCGTCCGTAGTTAAATTTCCATTCTGCAAATGCAGTCAGGTGTTTCGTAACGTAATATTGGAGCCCAGCCTTAACGTTGAGTCCCAATCTCGCATTATCGGACGAGGAGCTGGGCGAGTCTGGTGCCAGTCCTTCTCCACTGATTCGCGCAAAGAAAATTCCCGGTCCAAAACCAATATATGGCTGCAACCTGGTCTTATGATAGCGAAACATGAAATTTACAGGCGCCACGGTCAGGACGCGAAGGTGTGCACCTTGAAGAGTTGCACTTGCTGCTACGCCGGGTAGTGCGGGGTTCTGAAAAGTATGAGCTTGTTGTTCTATGTGGGGAGTCGTGTGAAACGCTTCCGCTTCGAGACCGAACCAACGAACCGAATCGAAGTAATGCCCAACTTTCCCGCCGAACATGAAGGAGGTGGAGAGATCAAGATCACTGTGAGTCGTACCTTGAAGGAAAAACTCCGAATTGATGTCGATGCCCGTGAAGCCTCCGCCTACAGGTGGCAATGCCACCCCAAATTGTCCGGCGATGTACGTTTCTGCACACGTCTCGACTGGCTTGCCGAAAGAACAAAGCGACAAAACAGCAGCCCATGCTGCTAAATAATATATCGGTTTTCTGACCTTATACACCGAAATCCCTCCATCATTCGCATTCCACTCTGGTTCGTGCCCTTTCCATCGATCCTCCAACAAGCAACTTTCCTCTTCGTTCTTAATCACAGCAAATGATGTGCCTAGTCAGACCACCTGTCTGATACGATGATCCTCCACGCACAGGAAGGGTCCAGAGCCCATCGATTCGTTGACAGGCTTTGAAGGGCCTTCCTATAATCCCCTAATCCACGATTCTGAATGACTGATGGTGACTTGGTTATGAGGCTCGTCACGTATGCCAACTACGATCAACAACGTCAGCGTGATTGGGGCCGGAGCTTGGGGAACAGCCCTGGCCAAGCACCTAGCCGAGAAAGGACTAGGAGTTCGCCTCTGGGCCTATGAACGTACCGTCGTTGAGTCCATTAACATCTCTCATGAAAATTCGGTCTTCCTGAAAGGCATTTCTCTCCCTCGAAGCTTGACTGCGACCTCCTCCCTCGTCGACGCCATACGGGACTGCCAGGGCATTCTGTTCGCTGTACCTTCGCATGCCGCTCGATCTGTGTTGCGCGAGATGGCACCCAGCCTGTCTGATGCACGACCGTTGGTGTGCGCGACCAAAGGAATCGAAGAGGACTCAGCGAAATTGATGACTCAGGTGATGGACGATGAGTTGCCGATATCCATGCACCGCGCTCTGATGGTGCTCTCCGGTCCAAGTTTCGCGTCGGAATTGAGTTTGGGCCGACCCACGGCGGTGTGTTTGGCCGGCACCGATGACGCATTGGTTCGCCGTTTTCAAGAAATCTTGATGACACCGACATTTCGCGTGTACGCGGATCGCGATGTCATCGGCGTTCAGCTCGGCGGAGCACTCAAAAACGTGATGGCCCTCGCCGCCGGCGTCATCGACGGCTTGGATCTTGGACTCAATGCCCGGGCAGCACTCATTACCAGAGGCCTCGCTGAAACCATCCGACTAGGTGTGGCCATGGGAGCCGATCCACGGACGTTTTACGGGCTTTCGGGTGTCGGTGATTTGGTCTTGACCTGCACAGGCACACTCAGCCGCAACCATACAGTAGGTGTTCAACTCGGCAGAGGAGAACGGCTGGAGACGATCTTGGCCGGCATGCAGGCAGTTGCCGAAGGCATCCGAACGGCCCGCGCGGCACTCATGTTGGCCTGTCGCTATCGCGTCGACATGCCGATCATACAAGAGATCAATGCCGTCTTGTACGACAACAAATCTTGTCGAAAAGCGGTCAGTGCCTTGATGGAGCGCGACGCAAAACCTGAAAAGGGGTGGATATGAATCCGGAAGGGCTTGAACGATTACTCCAGCAAGTACGTCAGGGGAAGCTTTCCATTGAGCACGCACTTCAACGTTTACGGTCCCTGCCCTACGAAGATTTGGGCTTTGCCTCCCTCGATCATCATCGATCATTACGGCAGGGGTTTCCCGAGGTCGTCTTGTGCGAAGGCAAAAGCACGGCTCAGGTCGTCGCAATTGCACGCGCGCTCTTCAAAAAACAAGGCCCCTTTCTTGCCACTCGGGCCGAACCAACGGTTGCGCGTGCTATTTGCCGAGTCAATCGGCGTGCACGCTACTATCCCGATGCGCGTCTTGTAGTGGTTCATCCGCCGCGACCGAAGTCACTGGGTCATATCCTGGTCGTCACTGCCGGCACCGCCGATTTGCCCGTGGCCGAAGAGGCTCGAATCACCGCCGAAGTGATGGGGAGTCACGTCGAACGACTGTACGACGTCGGTGTCGCGGGTATCCACCGGCTGCTTGGGAGGAAAGAACGGCTCTTTGAAGCAAGGGTTGTCATCGTTGTCGCCGGAATGGATGGCGTCCTGCCGAGTGTCGTGGGCGGCTTGGTACAGTGTCCGGTCATTGCCGTTCCAACGAGCCGAGGGTATGGTGCAAGTTTTGGTGGCGTGGCCGCCCTATTGACGATGCTCAATTCTTGTGCGGCCGGCGTGGGTGTGATGAATATCGATAATGGGTTTGGCGCGGCTTGTCTCGCACACCGGATCAATTTGTTAGGGCTGGAGTCGTAGGCGAGAGGGAGCCGACTGTGGGCCACTTCACTTGGAGTGTTCCTCGCTTCGGCCAGCCGACCATCACCGTTCGAAGCCCCTTCTCCCCGTTCGCCAATAGCTTCGTCCGAACTTCGTACGAATAGTTGCCCGCTACGGCAAGCTGCTTGCGTTGATCCTGACCATCCCAGACAAGCTCGATCGAGGCCATTTGTCGTTCCGTTCCTTTATTCGAGGTCGAGGAAATCTTGACAGGCTGCCGATGCGTCAAAAATCTCACCGAGGTCTTCGAGGGAGAGCTCACAAGAGAGCTGACTTCCAGAATGAGGTCCCCGCGCATGTCTTTTGGGAGCTGAACCGTCACCGAGAACTGGAGAGGGCCGTTGCCGAGCGTGTACGGTTTCGGCGTCACCGCGAGGTCGACGATCTTGAGCTCCGGTTCAGGCCGAGGAGCTCGAGAGGGCTTGACCTTCGATGTAACCCGCGAGTCGCTGTCGACCGGAAGAAGCAGAGCCGCGCATCCAAGAAAACAGAGCAGCCCAAGGAATATTCTCTTACGGCCGATCTGGCTCAACGGCCTTAAGGACGACACGAACCCTCTCATCGTGAGTAGCCCGAGAACATTGGAGAGGAGGCATGGGTGCGACAATTCAGCTGCATGCTTAAGGGGGATAACACAGCATCTCGGACCTGTCAATGAACCTTCAACTAGTGAACAGTGATTGCTGTTCGCACGCGCCTTCGGTAAGATGCCCGGTCAATTTGCGTGGACTGGACGAGGTATGCGGTGGACCGACATCTGCATTTCGATTGTTTCTCGGGAATCAGCGGTGACATGGTCTTGGGCGCATTAGTGAGCGCCGGTTTGTCGTGGACTGAATTGGTCAACGGCCTTAAACGGCTGAAGCTCAAGGGTTACCACTTACGTAGACGTGAGGTGCAGCGCGGCGCACTCCCGGCGATCAAGGTTGATGTGATCATTCAACAGGGATTTCATCAGCCACTGACGCTCACTCGCATTCGGAAGATTCTTTCTGCCAGCACGTTGCCAAGCCCCGTCAAGGAGCGGTGCCGATCTGTGTTCGACCGACTCGCGGAGGCGGAAGGTCTTGCCCATCGAGTCGCAGTTCAGGACGTTCAATTCCATGAAATAGGAGTGGTGGATTCCTTCATCGATGTCGTCGGCGGGATCCTTGGTTGCTATCTCTTGAACGTGACCCACGTCACCTCCTCTCCCGTCAACGTCGGCTCCGGTTCCATCGAGACTTCCCATGGGCTCTTACCCGTTCCAGGACCGGCGGTGGCGGCGCTGGCGAAAGGAATTCCGATCTACTCAGAAGGACCCCACTGTGAGCTTGCGACTCCCACCGGTATGGCGTTGCTGAGAACATTGGTATCGGATTTCGGTCCCATGCCGACAATGCAAAGCCTGGCAGTGGGCTATGGAGCCGGCGACCGAAACCCTGAAGGGTGGCCGAACGCCCTCCGTGTGTTTCTACAAGATGAAGTGACCCCTGTAGCACGCCGGACCGAACAGGTGGTGCAGATTGAAACGAATCTCGACGACCTTAACCCTCAAACGTACGAACACATCATGGAACAACTGTTTGATGTCGGGGCCATGGATGTTGCCCTCATCCCCGTCGTGATGAAGAAAAACCGACCGGGCGTGGTGTTGAGCTGCCTCGCCAAACAAGATCGGATCGATGCCATCATCGAGATCCTCTTTCAAGAAACTTCCACACTCGGAGTACGGATTCAAGAGATGGCTCGTCAGGTTCTTCCCCGACGATTCGTGTCCGTCCTGGTGCATGGTGGCACGGTTCGCATGAAGGTCGCTGATGTCGGTGCCGGCTGGGAAAAGGCATCACCGGAGTATATCGATTGCAAGAAGATCGCGAAACGAACGGGACGACCGCTCAAGAGTATTATGGAAGACGCAATATCGACTTATCGGCAGGGACTCAGCAAGATAAAACCGGCAACCATGCGAGGCCGGGCATGACCGTCCTGCTGTACGTGCTCCTCTTCCTCGTCTCTGTTGCGGTCACGCTGGGTGGATGCGCGCTCTTTACCAATGCCATCGAATGGCTAGGCAAGCGACGGGGCATTTCCGAAGGCGCCGTGGGCAGTGTCTTTGCGGCCATCGGGACCACCCTGCCTGAAACGTCAATCCCGATCATCGCGATTTTCTTCGGCGAAAGCCAGGAGGAGGTCGAAGTAGGATTGGGGGCAATTTTGGGCGCTCCGTTCATGCTGAGCACGCTGGTGCTACCCATTTTGGCGCTGCTGCTGTTGCTCTATGCCCGGGCCGGTAAACGGACCGCGCGCTTTCAGTTGAATTATCGTGAAGTCATGACGGATCTCTCGTTTTTTATGTTCGGGTACATGGTGGCATTAGGCTGTGCCTTTAGCCCGTCCAGACTCATCCATCTCATCGCTGCCGGTGCCTTAGTCTGTTTGTACATTTTCTATATGAAGGTCAAATTTACACCGACCGGGGAAGAAGAGGGCGGCGAATTGGAACCTCTCATTTTCGACAAGGCTGCCGGCACGCCTTCCTACCCAATGATCAGCCTGCAAGCATTCCTGGGTTTAGGGGGTTTGATATTAGGCGCCCACTTGTTCGTCATGGCCGCCGAATCGATGGCCGGCCTTTTCGCCATGTCGCCGTTGATTTTGGCCTTGCTTATCGCGCCCCTCGCCACCGAGTTACCTGAAATGTCCAACAGCTTTCTCTGGCTGTATCGAAAAAAAGACCGTCTCGCCGTGGCCAACGTCACTGGCGCCATGGTGTTTCAGGGAACCTTACCGGTCTCTTTGGGGTTGATCGGGACCGAATGGGTAATTGCCCCAACTGCCATGACAAGCATGGTTTTAGCGGTGCAGGCCGTGGGTCTTTGTCTGCTGCAGATCCTGATCGGAGGCCGATGGCGCCCGTGGCTGCTTGCTGCCGGTGTGGTGTTTTATCTCGGCTACACCCTACATCTCTATGCCAACTAAATCGCTCGTATCCAACAGTCGATCATCGCCATCTCCACTCCCCTTGCTGGGAATCACGATGGGAGACCCCGCCGGGATTGGACCGGAGGTCATTGCGAAAGCCCTGTCAAAACCTCAGCTACACAACATGTGCCTGCCGATCGTCATCGGCTCGTATCCTGTGATGGCACGTACAATTCGGGCGCTGAGGGTCAATCTGCGCGTGCTCCGAGTGGACGGCCATGAAACAGCGGTGCCACGGAGAGGAACAGTCGCGGTGCTGGATCCGCTGGAGACTCCGTTGAGAAAGTTCACCAGGGGCATTGCCGCGGCAGAGACTGGCGCGGCATCAGTGACGTTTATCAAGAAAGCTGTCGAACTCGCGCAACTCGGTTGTATCGACGGAATGGTCACCGCGCCCATTAACAAGGAAGCCATCAATATGGCTGGTTGCCGACACCCCGGTCACACCGAATTATTGGCGGACCTCACTCGGACTCAAGAGTCCGGTATGATGATCGTGGGTGGACCGCTCCGGATCATGTTCGCCACCACGCATGTGGCGATCAAAGATCTCTCGTCACTCCTCACTCGAGCAAAGATTGAAAAGGGGATTCGCTTGGCTCATCTGGCGCTGACTACGCTCTTCGGGATGAAACGGCCGAAGATCGGAGTGGCCGCCCTCAATCCGCATGCAGGCGAACATGGCTTATTCGGTGATGAAGAAGCGCGCGTGATTCTCCCGGCGGCGCGTGCCGCTCGAGAGCAAGGAATCCTGGCAAGCGACCCGTTACCGGCCGATACCTTATTCGGGAAAGCGGCACAAGGCCAATACGACGGCGTCGTGGCGCTCTACCATGATCAAGGCTTGATCCCACTGAAACTCGTCGCCTTTGGTACATGCGTGAACCTCACCGTGGGCCTGCCGATTATCCGCACGTCTGTCGATCACGGAACCGCGTTCGACATCGTCGGCAAAGGTGTCGCTGATCCGGGAAGTTTGATGGAGGCCATCAAGCTGGCTGCTACGATCGCTCAGAATAGGCCGACGGCGACTCCAGAAAAAAAGAGGCGCTCCAAATATGTCGCATGATGCGTCGACCGGCCTTCTCATGGTTCGGCAGCAGATTGCAGAACTCGACGCGCTCGCCAAGCAGACGCTTTACGATCTGAATACCGTGGCGGGGACCGAGCGGGTTGCGAAATGGAAGGCGCACACGGCCGCGCTCATCGCCAACACGGTGAGTCCTCAAGAAGGGCAGAAATTCGCGAGCACCCAGCCTGGACCGTCGTTCACTAACGACATGGTCGAGGAATTTACGGATCTCATCGATTGCTACCGTGCACCACTGACAACATTAGCCAAGCGATTGGACCAAGCTTCTCCTCATGTGAGCTGATGCGTGAGTCCCGCCGATCCCCCCACTGCGATCAAACGTCTTGGCCAGAATTTCCTGATCGATCCCAACATCATCCGCAAGATTATTTCGCTGGCTGAACTATCCCCCAATAATAGCGTCTTGGAAATCGGACCAGGTCGAGGCATCTTAACCGACGCGCTTTGTCAATCCGCTGGGCGTGTCACGGCAATCGAGATTGATCCTCGACTCCACACGTACTTAACTGAACGACCAACCCAGTTTCAGAATCTCACGCTTGTGCTCGGCGATGCGATGACATACCCGATTGAACACCTTCCGCCTGGTACCATCGTGGTCTCAAATCTCCCCTATTATCTATCGACTCCCCTTCTTTTTCGTCTGCTCGAGCAACAAGAACGCATCACCCGCTTGGTGCTGATGCTCCAAAACGAAGTTGCCGATCGATTAGTCGCACAATCTGGAAGTTCAGCCTACGGCGTCTTATCCGTTATGGCTCAATACTCGGCTGACATCACTAAAGCGTTCAAGGTCTCGCCGCACTGTTTCCGCCCGAGACCGGATGTGGACTCTGCCGTCGTGTTGCTGCGGACTAAGGAGCGAACGGAGCAGACGAGAGACAAGAGAGATCAGCTCGCAACAATCGTACGAGCAGCCTTTGCGCATCGCCGCAAAACGCTGGTCAATTCACTGAAAGACCAGGGATACGATCAGAAACATGTCGTAGCGGCATTGACGGCACTCCATCTACCTCTTTCTATACGGGCAGAAAACCTCTCTCTCGATGAATTCATTGCATTAAGCCGCCAAGTCCATGGGTCACCCCACTCGTTTCCACTCCGACAATTGGATTAGCTCTCAGGACGTTTTCAGATAATTGAGGCTTGTGGGGTATAAACTTCCGGTGATGAGCACCTTACCTTGGACGCATGTGAATTTGGAAAATGACTCGCCGGCTTTTCTCTCGATCTAAGTGTCCGATGTCATTTCGTAAGAGGTGCTGTCTTCCACGCCCGTTCGCCGTAGCCTTCTGTAGGAAGCATTCATAGGCCCAAGGAAGCTTCTCGCGGATGACTTCCAAACTTTTCGCCAGCACGGCGAAGGACCGATCCTGACTCAATCGTAAATTGCGCACATCATCCCCGACGTCGTCGGTATACCCTTCGATCACAAACGCTTCGACTACTTGTCCTCCCGGTCCGCAGACGATGGCTGCATAGTGAGGAATGGTCTCAGATAAGAAGGTCTCGGCTGTTGGTAGCAATGTGCTCTTTCCCAATTCAAAGTTGAGTACGCTATCCGGTATCGTGGCAGTAAGAATGCTGGGGCCTTCGGCTTCCAGTGGGTCAAGCCTCGGCTTGGGCTCCAGGGAAGCGGGACGGTTCAGGTCCGGATGCTCATTTCCATCCTCACCACGCGTCACGTAGGCCGCGAACAAGAGAATGAAGATCACGGCGAGCGAGGTCATCAGATCTGCAACTCCGTTTGTCAGAAAGGATGACCGTTCATAGGAGTCTGGTCTAAATGACGCCTTCATGGGTTCTCCCAAGTCACGGCCTTCTCATTGCTTCTCTTGCGTGTGACTTCTCAGTTCTTGAAACATGGCTTCTATTTCTGGTTGCGAGAGCCGTACGGAGGAAGATTGGCTATTGATCACTCGGGTTAGGTCTTGGACGGCCTCCAGCAAAGGGTTCATGATCGGTCTCATAGCCCGTTGAACCTCGTGAGCGATCTCTCTAGGCAGATCATCAAGCTTCACTGGCGACTGTTTGGAGGTCAGCGCCGTGAGAGCTTGGGCCGCAGAGGTCAAGGCGGTAACCGTCGGACTCAGGCGTTGCTGTAGTACTTCGACAAGTTGAGTAGTCCCATCGCTTCTGATTGGGCTGATCACAGAAACAGACGCTCCATTCATCGCCTGAGACGTCTGGAGCTGATGGCCCACAGCTTTCTGAGGAAATAGTTCATCCAACAGAGATAGGCACGTTCGATGCTGACTCTCTAGGCGTTGCCATATTGAATTTTCCAGCAGTGTAAAGGCGTTGGCACAGGCCAAGCCGACGATTGAAGTCACAAACTTTCCGGATAGCCCATTAATTAGGCCCTGAATCCCTTCGATCTGAGGTCCGTTCGCATGGAGTTTGCTGAGCCCAATCAAGATCGCAATAAAAGTGAATAGCAGCCCTATTCCGGTCAGAAATGAGGGGAGTTGCCTGTAAAAACGAACGTTGAGTTGACCTGCACAGAGGACTTCAAAGGAAAAGAATTCGGTGGCAGACCGCTGGCTATGGACCGTCGGCTCAAGAAACCATACGGACTGTTCCACCGCGAATGTCTTGCGGTACGAAAGCCATTCTTTTACCAATGCCGGTTCGGCACGGAACGTACGATCCAGAGCCTGGAGATCGTCGAGATCGCGTCGAGTATCAGGCGTCTCATTGGGAAGGACTCGTTTCTTGGCCAAATTGGGAATGAGAAGCCAGTCTTTGGCAACCTGTTGTCGTGCCACGACCAAAGGCAGGACCGAGGAATAGAACCTGGACAGAATCCCTCGAAGCTTGAACAGGTTTCGGATGAGCATGGTGCTATGCCACAGAAAGAGGGTAAGGATACCAGTCACACCGATCCAGCTCAGCATCGGACCCTGAATGCCGCCGACAATCGTCACATCTTGGCTGACGACCCGCCAAAGATCTTCGAAAAGAGACCGCAGATCCATGCAATACGCCTCCCCGATATACTGTGCGTGATTCACAGCATCCGCCAAGCCAGATTGGCTTCCTCAACTTCCGTGCCAGAGAAAGTCGTGCCGATAGTAGGCCCTCTGGCGCTACATCCTTGAGGATATGTCACACGCGAAAGGAAATTCCTGCAGGGAGGGCGGCAATATTTTCAGGGGGTGCGAGGCTCGCAACAGAATTCTCCATGGCTTTGGGGGGATCGGGACTTGGTGTATGATCGCCTCAGTATCATCTGACAACCAGGGGCAACATTATGCATTTTGTCCGAATCGGAAACCGTGCGCTTAACCTCGATCTCATCTCTCACTGTGAAGTGCAAGTCTGGCATGACACGGTATCGGTCAAGGTGTTCATGACCGGAGCGTCCAATAACGTTCCCGTCGTGCTCAATGAAGATGAAGCGAAGCTTTTCTGGAAATACATGGAGTATGTGGCCGAGAAGCCTGTGTAATGCCACACACAATTATCGATTACCAATTGTACGTCTCTCCGTCTCGTGCCCGTCATGGCTGAATGATGGGCTTCGCTCCCACGTAACGGACCTCTTCATTGGTTTCACGCGATAGTCGTGGTAATAGGCCATGACCTTCTTCACGTACCCTCTTGTTTCCTTGTATGGAGGAATGGCCTCGTATCGATCGACCTTTCTGGCGCCCGCATTATAGGCCGCTAACGCGAGGCCAAGATCGCCATGATAGCGATCCAGCGGATACCGAAGGTGCCTCGCTCCTCCAGCAATATTGTCCCTCGTGTCGTAGAGATATGCTGGATCGCAGTTTCTGGGATGAGCTGCATAAGACCGACTGCACCGGCTTTTGAGGTCACGATGGGGTTGAAGTCTGATCCGTCTTGATGACAACCATGACTAATGCCGGTGGCAGATGACACTCGTGAGCATATTGAGCCACGGCTTCCTCCAGCTCACGATCCGTTATGGAAGCATGGTATGTTCGCTTGCTGACAAGCGGAGAATACTTTCGATCACTTGGTACATTGGTCACGTGCATCGTTCCGTTTGGACTGACATAGCCATACAAGTCCTCACTTGTGAACGCCGATGATACGGATGGTAGGCTACGGATTAGCGTGACTGAAATTCCCATTCCTACAATCCCATACAGTAAATCACCAAGCCTTGCATCCCACTGTATCTTTGGACAACGCATCCCGATTTGAGTCATCTTTGATGAAACCATGGTGTGACCTCGCTGTCTGGCTATCGCTGATGGTCTTGTCACGACGTCGGGTGTCTTTCATAGCGCAGGTCCTGTGCCATGTGAAGGAAGGTAAAAATCTCTTCGAACCACATAAAAACAAGGTGTTAGCCGAAGGCGATCCCTCTACCCTGAATTGGTATAAAGACAACTGACCATGAGTTTTGTACCGTGTACTACACTTTGTCGCCTTCGTGCCTATCGGATGGGTCAAGTAAATTCTGTTGGGCGCTCGATTGAAAGTCAGTTTTCGTGTTATGGTTTGGGGCATGGTGTTTGTGTACGTTGAAGGCACGCAACTCGAGGATCCCAAGTTCAAATGGTAGCCTTAACATCCGTCAAATTTTTTATTGGCCTACTCTTGCTTTCAGTCGGCATAACAGGCTGTGCCAGTGACTTTACCGTTGTGGGTACCTCCGGAGAACCTCTCCTCATATCGCGACGGGGATTTACACCAGCTGAATGTACGGCACTCGTAAAAGGTGACGCCGCACATATGGGCCTTACGTTGAGATATATTCATATACGTGGAAATACCGTTGGGCGTTCGCTATTGTGGCCCTTTGAACCCGGATATGCCTGTGAGGGTGGAGTCGGTCCGGAACAGGGCCCAACCGGTACATACCTACAAACTCTTCATCTTCCTCGCCGCGGCTCATGATCGAATTTTCTCTCCACCTACCTCTTGCTCCTTTCTCTTGTTGATGGCTCAGGCCATGAGGGCACCTGAACAGTTCTTGAGTCCTGACTTGGCTTAGACCGCTCAGTCATCCTGTAACGAGGCGACTGCTCAGGGCTTTCGTACGCTGTGACTGTGCCCAAGATTTCGATGTGGCATTCTTAGCCCATATGAGCTCTTCAGCGATTCGCTTGTTCGATACCGGTCTTCGGTTATACTTATTGCAGGTTTCATGGCTGGATGGTCTGGAGTTTCAAACCCGTTCAGATGAGCACGCAATGATCAAGGTCCTATTGGTGGAAGACAACGTTGTCGACGCATGCCTCACCCGGGACATCCTGGCTGAATGGAGCCTGGAACAATTTGAGATCACCCATGTAAACCGTTTGAGTGATGCCTTTAGGCATCTCGCCCGCGCACGATTTGATGCTGTACTCTTGGATCTTTCGCTCCCGGACGGTTATGGACTATCGACCGTACGTCAGATGCAGGCTGCCAATCCAACGATTGCTATCATCGTGCTCAGCGGACTCAACGATGAAACGCTCGCGTTACAGGCTGTCCAGAACGGAGCGCAGGATTATCTTGTCAAAGGAGAACGGCAATCAGAACTACTGGCACGCTCAATCCGTTATGCCATCGAACGAAAACGTGCTGAAGAGCGACTCACATACCTGGCCCAATATGATCAGTTAACCGGCCTTGTGAACCGCACCCTGTTTCGCGATCGTCTCGTTCAAGCCATGGCCCGGAGCAAGCGGCTCCAACAACCTCTGGGTCTCATGCTGCTTGATCTTGATGGATTCAAACCGGTGAATGACACTCTGGGCCACAATGTCGGTGATCAACTCTTGAAATTAGTCGCTGAACGATTGCACGAGTGTGTACGCGAAGTGGACACCGTGGCCCGCATGGGCGGAGATGAGTTCACCATTATACTTGAAGGCCTGATGTGCGAAGAGGATATTGCGCTGGTCGGAGAGCGAATCACGAAGTCACTGGCGCAGCCTTTTCAGATTGACACTCACCAAGCATCGATCGGAGTCAGTATCGGCATTACCGTCTATCCCACTGACGATCATGACGTCGACGAGTTGTTGAAGCACGCCGATGCCGCCATGTATCGCGCGAAGCAGCAAGGTGGCAGCTCCTTTCAGTTCCACATCCCGAACGACTCCCAGTCCTCTCCCCTCTCCACCTCATAAGCGGCAAGTCTGTAGGAGCGCCTGACAGTCATTATCGACCGATTTCAGCAAGCGGCTGATCGGAAAGCGAATAGGCTCCGAGCGGATTAGGGGTGAGCTGATTCATCCTCGGAAGCTCAGAAGGGGACGGATTGGGGCGCGCATCGGGAGTCAGCCGAACGCCCCAATGCTGATTGTTCTGACATATGTTGTCCACGATAAGACTCTCCGCGTCCTGAAACAGTAGAATGCCGCTGAGCATATTCCCCTCACATCGATTCCGTACCAACTCTGGGTTGCTTCCCGGATCGCGCACTGCGATACCAAAGTGGTGATTATCGAAACAATGGTTATCGGTCACTCGCGGGCGTGCTCCGGCAAATATAAAGATGCCTGATTCACGGTTGCGACACACTTCGTTGTCGACGAAAGTCGCGCTACACTGAGGACCATACAAAACCACCCCAGACAGAATTCCTTCCATAGCTCGACAGTGTCTGATGGTACAGGTAGAGTTGAGGATGTTGAGGGCTGAGTGCTGGTCACTGCCGACATAGCGGAACGTGATACCAGCAATCCACCCTTCCTGAACTTCTTGTAGATAAAGAGGGCCCCCACGCCGCGAGAAGATCTGGACAAGGTCACGACCCGCGCCAACAAGCCGAATAGGCCGTTGACTGACGAACAGTTTGTCTTCGTAAATCCCGGGACGCACATAAATCTGATCCGAATCACCCATATCACTAATCGCCTCGCTTGGGAGCATATAGCTGCTCTGCCCAGAGCGGTCAACGATCAGTGTTTTGCCTCCTAAGGGATTAGGCGGGACTGAATCAATACTCATGATATTTTCTCCTAACACATGCTCTCAACTCTTTACACAATTCCAGCAAGCGTATGATGTATTCACTAAAAGAACCGTTTCGTACAATTCTGTGTCGTTAGTCATCAGTTTCATGCAACATTTTAGAATCTCAGGGGCACGATCTTGCAGTAACTTCCTGTTATTCAATGGGTTTGTATCACCAGACAACATGGGTCATGGCATAGTGATTGCGTAACCTAAACATTCGTTTATTGCTTGAGCAGATGGAGGCTCGGCATGATTCTGAAAAGTCTCACAATCTTCCTATTCCTGTTTGTTTTGGCATTCACAAACTTGTCTGTCGCGGCCCCTACACAGCGGCAAGATACGACCCGTCGATTATACGATCGGGTGATGGACGAATTTAAGCACCGAGATTACGCAGCCGCAATGGCGGGTTTTCAACTGTTTATTGAGCTACACGGTCAGTCCGCACTTGCAGCCAATGCGCAATATTGGATCGGGGAATGTCAGTATCGTATGGGGCGATACCGGGAGGCGTTAAAGTCGTTCTACGATGTGGTGTCAAATTACCCGCTCAGCCCAAAGGTAGCAGCTTCTACGCTGAAACTCGGCCAGACCTACGCCAAATTACGTGACCCCGAAAAGGCGCGGCTTATGTTTGATCGAGTTGTGGATCAATACCCGGACAGTTCGGAGGCCGAAGTCGCCCGCAAAGCTCTAGAAGCAACGGCGAGTGCCGATGAGACGAACACTGAGTCGCAGTAGAGGCCACGCGGTCAAGGCAGGAACCGCTTTCTCGTCAGTCGCCTGTGGTTAATTCTAATCGGGCTGTAAGATCCGGCAACGAGTAACTCCTTTTCGACTGGAGCTTCATGAGTTTGATGCCGGCCGCCTCGAGCACCGACTCAATAATACGGTGACTCTCCGCCTCATCACGTCTCGAAGCCTCATGTGTAACTTGCACGACATACTCGACACGGCGTGAGCCAGGGTGAATCAGAACAAAATCGACTCGTTTCAGTGCGATGTGGCGCAGGATACCCGTCCGCGCACGTACTTCGGCATCGACCGCTACAAAAGACCACAAAGGCACCTGAGCAAGGACGAGGTAGCGCTCTTGGACGACCAATTGGAGCAGGTTATACAGTGCAATTTCATCTTCCGCGAGCAACGGAGCGGCGCTAATGATGGCGCCGGGAGGAATCACGAAAGGCGATGCACGCATCTTTCTTTGGCGCAGCTTCCTCCTGATCCACCGAATGCCAAAGACGGCTGCCGCAAGAATGGCCCCGAGTAGAACGAGTTTCATGGTTTGTTACGTTCTCTTCTTGCTCGCAGTCGTTCATACCACCCTGGCCCGCTTGGAACAATACATCCCAACAGCCTGGGGAAGGCCGCACCCGTGACTGAAGGCACATTTCCACTTTCTTCCGTCACGGTCTGATAGGCCAAGACAGCAAACGCCACCGACTCAAGCGCTTTGCTATCCCACCCATGTGATTCAAATGTTGTGACAGGAAGCGGATCGAACAGTGCCGTTAACTGTCCCATAATTGCGCGGTTTCTGACGCCTCCCCCACCCACGATGACTTCGTCTACCCCGCCTCTGATCCACCGCCTTGCCGTGCCCACAGCCTCGGCAGTCCAGCGGCTACAGGTGGCGAGAAGATCTTCGATCGAGAGTACGCGGGTTTGTTGCCAGTTGAGCAATTCATCGAGCATCTTTCCCCCAAATGCCTCGCGCCCCGTTGATTTTGGAGGCGGCTGAGAGAGGTACGGGTGCGCGAGCAGCTTGGCCAATAGCCTCGAGTCGATCTTGCCTCGTAAAGCCAGACGCCCTTCACGATCCATGGTGGAGCGTCCATTGGTCTTCCGAAACATGATGCCGTCCAGAACCATGTTCGCTGGACCGGTATCGAATGCGGCAATACCAGCCGTCCCTGACCCTCGTGGTAGATACGTGACGTTGCTGATACCCCCAAGATTCACGATGAGACGGGACCGCCGAAGATGCCGAAACAGCAATGCATGGACCCCTGGCGTCAGCGGAGCCCCTTGACCACCAGCGGCGATGTCGCGCGGGCGGAAGTTTGCGACCGTCGTAATTCCCGTACGCTCCGCAATCACTGCAGGTTCTCCAATTTGAAGGGTGGAGCGTATGGAGCCGACACCAGTGTCTTTGATGCCGGCTGGAAGATGATGCACGGTCTGACCATGCGAGCCGATGAGGTCGATGTCCGTTGGGGTCAACTCGGCCGACCGGATAACACTGGATGCCGCATCGGCAAACCATTCTCCAAGGAGCGCATTCAGGTGACAAATTTCCGACACGGTACCCGCAATCGAGGCGGAGAGAATTCGTTGCTGAAGCGATCGTGGATAGGGAAGTGAATGGAACGCCACCATCTCCACGTGAATGCTGGCTTTCCGCCGCTCGATCGAGACGAGCGCGGCATCGACTCCGTCTGCCGACGTTCCCGACATTAACCCCACAACTTTCATGTGATGAATCCTTTCGCACCCCATGATGACGTCAGATAGATCAGAGGGTGTGCTACGCTAATCGAACTGGCGCCAAGGGTCAAGGAGTCGAATGGACAGGGCCTATGAGCAGTATTTCAGCTGGAGACGTCGTTGACACCGCATGACTTGGATGGTACGGTCCCCGCCGATGTTTTTCGTCCAGTATCTGTTGCAATTTGTTGTCTCAGCCTTTGTCGGCACTCTCACCGCCTTGCTTCCGGTATGTGATACCAGGGCCGAGGCCCGTGATCCGATCCCAGTCGTCGTCACGATCCCGATCCTGAAGGATTTAACCGAGCAGGTCGGTGGTCCCTACGTGAGCGTCACCTCCCTGTTGAGCGGCTACGAGAATGAACACACTTATTCGCCGAAACCCTCTGATCTGGTTGCCGTTCGGAAGGCTCGGTTGCTGTTTGAGATTGGCCTCGGCCTCGAGGTCTGGGTGTCTTCCTTGGTGAGGAATGCGGGAAGTCAGACACTGCGTGTGGTCACCACATCCCACGGGGTAGAACTGATTCAAGACGGTGTAGATGCGCATGAAGATACCCATGCGGAGGGAAACCCACATATTTGGCTGGACCCAGCAAATGCCTTGGTCATGCTTCGGCACATTACCGACGCCCTCATCGAGATTGATCCCGGTCACAAAGCTGAATTCAGGGCCAACCAGGCGGCCTACCATGAACGATTGGCGCAACTGCAAAAGGAACTCTCCGCTCGCACACAGATCCTGGCCGACCGTCGGTTTATTGCGCACCACTCGGCTTGGCCTTATCTGGCAAAGCGATTCAATCTGCATATTGTCGGGACCATTCATGTGCAGGCCAGTACGGAACCATCAGCTCTTCACCTCCAATCTCTCATAGGAAAGATTAGAAAAGAGCAGATCAAGGTGATTGCCTCTGAAATTCAGCTCAGCCAGCGACTCCCTGAACTCCTCTCGCGAGAAACGAAAGCCCGTGTGGTGATCCTGACGACGATGCCTGGTGGTCTGCCGGGAACTGAGACCTACCTCGACATGCTTCGTTATAATGTGCTCCAATTGGTCGGAGCATTGGAAACCCCCTAACGGTCCTGCAGAATAAGTCCATGGTGACGTGGGAGGAGCCTTAACCGCGTGTCTGATCCTCGAGAGCCGATCATTCGCTTTGATCATGCCTCATTCGGATTTCCTGGCCTCATTGCCCTGAGTGATATCTCGCTGACGATTTATGAAGGCGAATTCGTGGGGGTGATCGGTCCGAACGGATCAGGCAAGACCACACTCTGTCGAGCGGTCTTAGGACTGCTCGCTCCGGTTCAGGGACATCTTCATATCTTCGACTGTGCGTGTGACATGCTCCGCTGTCACCATCGTGCCAAGATCGGTTACCTCCCGCAAAAAGGAGTCGTCGATCGGAACTTCCCGGTGACGGTCCTTGAGACGGTGATGATGGGACGCTACGGAGCCCTAGGCTTATTCAAGCGCCCAGGCCGGACGGATCATGCCATCGCAATGGAAGCTCTGACACAAGTGGGAATGGACGCACATAAGGATGATGCACTGGGACTGCTATCCGGAGGTCAGCAACAGCGCGTGTTTATTGCGAGAGCCCTCGCACAGCAACCCAAAGTTCTGATACTGGATGAACCAACGACGGGGCTCGATATCACGACCCAACACAACGTCATCGAATTGGTCCAGCACCTGCACGCCCAACTCAAACTAACGGTCCTCTTGATTACTCATGATATCAATATGATCCGCTCCAGAGTGGATCGCTTGGTACTGCTCAAAACTAAGCTCTTCGCCGCGGCCCCGCCTGCGGACGTGCTCAAGCCGGAGATCCTGCACCAGGTGTACGGCAAGGAACTGGTTATTACGGAGAATGACCTCGTCATCGTTGAGGATTACCACCATCACCACTAGAAATTGATTCCAACCCATGCTCGATCTCCTCGCCTATGACTTCATGCAACGCTCCCTCCTTGCCGCCGCGATGGTGGGTGGGCTCTGCTCGATCATCGGCGTGTTTGTCGTACTACGAGGACTGGCCTTCGTCGGCGCTGGGACGTCCCATGCCGCCTTTGCAGGTGTCACACTTGGTTATTTGATGGGATGGCCGCCATTGTTGCTGGCCATTGTGTTCGGCTTGGCGACGGTTTGGATTACGGGGTGGGTTGAAGAAAAAGGCCGAATGAAGCTGGATGTCTCGATCGGAATTCTCTA
Organism: uncultured Nitrospira sp.; assembly: GCA_964485915.1. Lineage (GTDB taxonomy): Bacteria > Nitrospirota > Nitrospiria > Nitrospirales > Nitrospiraceae > Nitrospira_D. Next base: position 20,705 of record CAZAKX010000033.1, read on the forward strand.
CACCACGACGATGGCACTGGCAATTCTCTTCATCGGGTTGATGAAAACCTACAATGCTGAAGTGTACGGGTACTTGTTTGGCAGTGTGCTCTCAGTCACTTCTGAAGAGCTACGCATCATTGGGGCCCTCAGCATCCTGGTGCTCGGGCTCATACTGGTCTTCTCCAAGGAGCTCTATTTTATTGCCTTCGATCAGGAGATGGCCGAAGCCTCCGGTGTTCCCGCACGACAAATCTTTTTTCTTCTCCTAACCCTGGTCGCCTTGACGGTCGTAGTGTCATTAAAGACCGTCGGCGCAATTCTGGTGTTCGCCATGATTCTGATTCCAGCGTCGACCGCTTACCAGCTGACTCATAGCCTGAGAACACTGACCCTGTACTCAGCACTGATCGGCATCTCGACTTCTGTGGCAGGCGTCGTCATTTCCGCCATCTGGGACGTACCTTCCGGACCAGCCATTGTGCTGTTAGCCACCACGCTGTTCTTTATTGCCATGTTCTTCTCGCCAAAGCGTGCGAGAGGCGCACGGCTTGTCCATTCCCATTAACGTATTCTGCAATGTACAGCGAGTCCGTTGCTGGAAGCCAGATGTAAGGATTCTAACCTGGGATAGATTCCCCCACTGTGACAAGCAGGGGAATCTAATTGAGGCTCACGAGGGCTAGTCGGTTGCAGCACCTCTTGCGTTCGACCGGGCGGAATCAAAACGTATGGCGTACCCCGAAGAGCAGGCCGATCGTTGATAAATCACCGGATGAATGATTTCGTTTCCAGGCTGTTTCCATATTCAACATGAGGCCCTTGGGTGCGGTGGATACTAAGTTGGTCAATGCATAGTCGATTCCTCCACCGATACGCCACGCAAACGAATCTGAAACATCATGCGTGTTCACGTTTACCCCGATTCCGGTTGTGAGGTATGGAATGAGTGGGCCGAAATGGCCGGGACGATACTCCAGATTCACCGGCAGGATAGAAATGGTATTGACCCCACCACTTCCCACATCAACCCCATGCCGTTGCCACTCCAGTATCATGCCGATCCGAAACCATTTATTGAGATCGTACATGCCCTGAAAGTTTATCAGGGGCCCAACCGTGGAGACGCCGGAACCCTGGGTCACAAAACTCGGCCCGACACGAAATCCTGCTGTAATCTTACCTTCCTCGGCCATACCTTCGTGAACCCACTCTGCAGCCGTGGCTGTTTGTAGATGAACACAGCCAACGCTTCCGGCAGTCACAACCATACTGAACAAAACCCATCTAGCAATGATGCCCATGATGTCCTCCTCGTCATAGTACGATTACCTAGCCGAATGTAATGTAGACTACCAATTTTGTGATTTCAAGGGATCGAGCACAGATACTCACTTTCAGCACATGAGACGATGACAGATGGCATTTCACTTAATTCGTCAGGCAGTATACACTGCACATGTCTCACTGTTATAGAGACTAATCTTCAGACATTCCGAATAAACAGTGACTGGCTGTACCACACGGCGAGGGGAGGAGTCCATGCAAAGGCAAACGTTCCGCGTGAGATGGACCGGAATAGTGTTCGCGCTTATTGCAACCGTCTCTCCATTTGGTCATACCGCCTGGGCAGAAGAATTGGGCGGGACAGAACCTGGGAAATGGGTACTCGGGGTTCGTGTAGGATTTACTCCGCTTACTCAGCAGCTTTCTGACAATACCGCTACATCAGTTGGACCACTTGTCAATTTTCAAGGACTGTATAGTCTCAATTCTTGGTTTTTGGTCGGATTGATGCTTGAGTGGGAAAGGCATGGCGTCAGCCAAGAACGGCCAGATAGGGATCTCGGACATCAAGATACGGTTTCAGTTCTTCCAACGATGGAGTTGCGCCCTGCAAAATTAGGGCAATTCATCCCGTATGTAAATATGAGTTTTGGCGTGAATATTAATAGTTTTGGCGAAGATACCGGAATCCGTATCAGTCCGAGCAATACCTTCGCATGGCGGCTAGGTTGGGGAGCCGATTATAAGCTCAACGAGCGGTTCGCCCTCAACGCAGAATGGGCCTATAAACGAAATGATGGGCATATAACCGGTACCGGCGGTCGGAATGACGACTGGAATGCGTCCTCTTTCGCCTTTCTCTTCGGTGGCAAGATATCTTTCTAATACCTCTCGGATTGGGGGGGACGGGATTGAATCCACCTCCTACTCCTTGCAGCTTTTTTGGCTCCGTCTCCAAACCATTCCCGTCTGCTCTTTCGAGCTAAACCCAAGTTTTTCATAAAAACCGGGGCGCCGAGTACAAAGCCAAACAAGCTCAACCCGACTCAGCCGTGGATGGTTGAGAATCCGCTGGACAATTTCTCTTCCAATCCCTTTTCCCTGATACGCTTGATCTACAATGACATCCCAGATGGTTGCACGGTAAATGAAGTCCGTGAGGACACGGCCGAACCCGATGAGCCTCTCTCCATCCCATGCGCAGACAGTCAGATCGGTATGCTGGAGCATTTCCTTTGCATCATCGAAAGAACGATCCTTGGCCCAGGGCGCCTGATGGAATAGGTGTAGCAGCTGAGAAGCTTCGGGTGATCCCTGATTGGAATAGGTAACCGCGGACTTGAGGGTTGGAGGCATCTTATACTAGAGTATCCCCCGAATTCATGTGGAGTGTACGAGGAAACCCATGTCAACGCAAGTCCGTAGCTGTCCAAAATGCTTTCAACTCATGTGGTTGAAAGCTGATGAGTATGAGGTGCTCGACGCCGAGACCGTTCGGGCAAAATGTCCGCACTGTGGTACTACGTCGCGGTTCAAACTCGTCAGCGTTGGGGTAAACGCGTTAGGCCCCAAGATGGGCCACTGACCGTAGCCGCTCATCGTGTCTTCTAGTTTTTAGGATCATTCGCGATACCCATTGCCGTCGTGCGGATTTGTCTGCTTAAGCCCCTGAGACCTCAGGATATCCGACCTCCCGCCCCATCTAATTCTGGCTGATTTCCCGGAAGAATTTTACTCAACGCTGAACGATATTCTCTGAGTCGTTGTTCATCAAGGCGCCCGACTTCGATGGTTTTCTCGGATTGCATCCGTTCCAGCTGATCTAAGACCGTAAGTAACGGCTGAACCGCGCCGAGGAGATTTCCAATTTCGAATGCTTCGAGTGATGATACCAAGGATTCATGCAGACCCTTGTACGGAGTCCCAGCGCTCTGGCTGCGCGTACGAGAGACGATGGTTTCATAGCTATCGATTGCCTCGATGGATGGTTTCACTCCCGACGGCACCACGTTCAAGTGCACAACAGACGGAAGATGGGCCGCATAGAGCTTGATATGCGACGTCAAACCCCCTATGGCATCAAGAACCTCAGCGGTCAACATACATTCTTGGAAAGGTGAAGTTGTGACTTACGGCTTGGACCTATTCTCTCCCGGGACGGTTTCCCGTTCAAGTTCGGACATCACCGTCTCCATATCCGTTGGTACCGATCTTGTAAACTGCTCCATCACTCCCGTCCCGGGATGAACGAAGCCAAGCGTTCTGGCATGAAGCATCACACGTGGAACGGTGATCTCGTCGATCGCACAAACCCGTTGCCCACCGTAGGTATGGTCACCTAGAATGGGATGTCCGAGTGACGTGAGATGAACCCGCAGCTGGTGCGTGCGGCCCGTTCGTGGGTACAGCAACACATGGGCAGCCACTTTGCCATATCGCCGGACTACCTCATATTCCGTTGTCGATTGTTTGGGACTCGTTGTTCTTGCGGAAAACTTCTTTCGCTCCTTGATATCTCGACCGATGGCAAGCTCAATGACCCCTCGCCCTTTTTTCGGGACTCCCCAGACTAATGCTTCATATACGCGCGTGATGGTATGGAGCTTGAATTGTGAAGCAAGGGCGCGATGCGCTGAATCAGTTTTGGTAATCACCATAATGCCGGAGGTTTCTTTGTCGAGTCGATGAACGAGGCCAGGTCGTTCCTTCCCTCCAATGGTTGAAATGGTTCCGCCGGAAGTCTGGAAGTGATGCAGCAACGCATTGACGAGCGTACCCGTCCAGTTTCCTGGAGCAGGGTGGACGACAATACCAGGTGGTTTATTCAAGATCAGAAGCGATTCATCCTCGAAGAGCACATCGAGGGGAATGGCCTCGCCCTTTATTGAAAGCGGATCCGGTTTCGGCACATCCATCGTGATTCTATCCCCAGGCTTGATCTTCTGGCTTGCCTTCACAACCTGGTTGTTGAGCCTGATCCGACCCAACTCGATCAGGCGCTGGAGAGCTGACCGGGAGACGTCCCGTTCCCGGTTTACGAGGAAGACGTCTAGTCGTTTAGGTTGTTCGCCCGACGTGACGATGAATTCTGTGATCATGGGCGAGTACGCTACTAAAGCGCGCTGGTCAAATGCAATCGCTCATTGGCATGTGTAGGGAATCGAGACACACTCAAGAAGTTTGAAAGATCGGTGAAATAGCATGTACCGCGATCAGCTGCCTGATTGTTGAAGAGCCTGTAACCAGAGAGTATGATGAAGCATCGTATGATCCCACAGCCACACTGTATCATAGGGGTAAGGGGACTGAGGCCATGCCTTCGGTGCCTTCCCAGAAGTGGTTCTCCTTCCAGAAACCAGCCAGTCGCGCTTGTATCCTGATCGATCTGGGCAATCCCTTTTGGGTCTTCCGATTCTCCAGCAACATTTCTCCGCCTGAATCTTCAATTATTTTGACCCATCCGACCACATTATCGACCAGCCATTTTCCTGTTCCATGTTCAATCAATCTGCTCGCGAGGTGTCACCGATCACGCGGTCCATCCGCGCGCACAACCGGGAGGTATCTATGACATCCTCCAAAAAATTGCTGTGCGGAGCAGTGCTGGGATTTGCAATCGGAGGTACGGCTGTCCTCTGGCCGGGCCGTACCTTACCTGAAACGACCTCGATCAGCATGCCGATGGACACGGTAGCCGACTATATCCATGCCGTTATCGAGGCTGACCGAGATGTGTACACAAGACATGTCGTAGAACGCATGCAAACGAAAGGGATCGTGGTTGCCTCGGAAAACTGGGCGGAACAGAGTACATTGCCACTCCCCGCCCAATTCCTGATGGAATCCGGACGGCATGTCAGTAAGAAAGGCTTGGGAATACAGTACCGGCTAATCAGCTTGTGGCCGATCAACAAGCGTAATGTCGCGTCGACCCCTCTCCAAAGTATTGGACTCGGTACCATTCTGACCCAACCCGACCGTCCTTACACTGGTGTCACAAAGGTCGGAAACACGCGCTATTTTGAAGCGGTGTATCCCGATCTGGCAGTAACCCAAGCCTGCCTGGGATGCCACAATGCACATCCCGATAGCCCAAAGCGTGACTTCAAGCTTAACGATGTGATGGGCGCAATCGTGATTAGTATTCAGTTGGGACAGTAGCCAACCAGCGGCGTCGAAGCAGAAGGGACCACTGAAGAAACCTAGCAGGTTGCGGAAAAACTCATTTTGACTCTTGTGTCGCCACGGGTTTCAAGC
>CAZAKX010000034.1:0-25798 GCA_964485915.1 uncultured Nitrospira sp.
CAAGACGTCCAGGAGCCAGGTCTTGGCACTGAGCCTGGCTCCGTATCTTGCACAAAGTCCAAGCCTCGTGCAGTGATACCGCCTCTGAGCCTGCCGGTCATTCAGAATCGTACTCCTATGCCCCCGCAGTACTTAGGAAGGGCGGATACCTGTTCCAAGCTCAAACAAGCGACCATAGTGGGGTGAAAAGAGCGTATTAACCGAGGAGGCGCTGATGACACATATGACGGCCGTGTAGATTACCACGCCAGGAGGTCCATTCCAGATCGTCCACGGCCCGGTGCCAGAACCTAAGCCAAATACCGTTCGCATTAAAGTACAAGCCTGTGGGGTTTGCCATAGTGACGTGTTTGTCAAAGAAGGCCATTGGCCAGGACTCCACTATCCGCGCGTCACGGGCATGAGGTGGCGGGAGTGATCGATGCGGTGGGTGCCGGAGTGGTGACTTGGGAGAAAGGCCAGCGGGTCGGCGTCGGGTGGCACGGGGGGCATTGTGGCCAGTGTACGCGTTGCCGTCGAGGAGATTTTCTTGGCTGCAAGAACTTCATCGTGACCGGCTTCCATGAGGATGGCGGGTATGCAGAGTACTTGATTGCACGCACCGAAGCGCTGGCGGCCATCCCTGATGCGCTGACGTCAACGGAAGCGGCGCCGATTCTCTGTGCCGGGATTACCACGTTCAACAGCTTGCGTCACAGCGGAGCCAAGGCCGGCGATCTGGTTGCCGTCCAGGGGGTGGGCGGTCTCGGCCATCTCGGTGTGCAGTTTGCCAATAGGATGGGCTTTCATACGGTGGCCATCGGGCGAGGTCAGGACAAAGCCGCGCTCCCATTGAAACTGGGAGCCGAGCGCTACCTGGATGCCGAAACGACCAATCCAGCGAAGGAACTGACGAGTCTCGGCGGAGCAGCCGTAATTCTGGCGACGGCTCCGAACAGCAAAGCCATGTCGGACCTGATCGACGGCTTGGGGGTCGGAGGCAAGCTGGTTGTTCTTGGAGCATCGTCTGATCCCATGACCGTGACACCGATTCAACTCATCGGCGCACGCCGGACGATTCAGGGATGGCCATCGGGCAGCGCCCGCGATTCAGAGGATGCCCTCAATTTTTGTGCTCTGACCGGCATCCGTCCGATCGTGGAGACGTTCCCGTTGGAACAGGCAGCGGCCGCCTACGACCGTATGTTGAGCGGGAAGGCCCGTTTTCGTGTGGTGCTGGCCATGAGGTAACGAGTTCTTAATGTGGCATATGTAAGCGGCCCAACCCCTTTGCTTCGGTCAGAAACAGCTTACTTTACGCCCTCCAGGAAACGAGACGGTTGGCGTGAAGGGCTCGCGACGTTCGAGCGCCATCGTGGCTTCTTGAAACGAGTAGGAGTCGGAAAGAAATCTCCGTTTGGAGATGGACGCATCTGGCCCGGGTGGACGGAGGCTGAGATCCCCACCTTTCAACCGGCTGCGGAGGGCAGCCGCGGCAACTCCCTTTTCTCCATCGAAAATGGTGCTTGACCGATTGACTGTGGACGCGTAGAGGTGCAGGTAACCAGGAGGAATGCGATGCCAGTCAAGAAGAAGACTCGGAGTCCGATGAGACGACGTCGACCCCGTGGGCGCGCGACGAAGGCTGTGGCGCAAAACACTACGGAATCCGGACTCAGCCTCCGGGTAGACGAGTTGACGGAGCGGATCGACATCGTGCTGCCGGAGGTGACGGCGCGGGTTGCGGCGCTGGAGCATCTGCTGCTGGAGCTGAACCTGTGCACGCGCGACGACCTTCGTCGTGCGCGGCAGTTCGTGCGCGAACAGGAGGCGTAAGGAACCACGAGTGATCGGGATCCTGAAGAGCTGATAGTCGAGAGCGGCATATCGGCCAGAGGCATGAGGCAAGGCGAAGCCCTTTGCCTGCGCTCAGGGTCGCGACTGGCACCGAGATACGTCCTGAGTGCTGAGTTAGACCGATCAAGTCTCAGAAGGAGCTGAGTGATGAATGGGCAGGGCGGAGTATCAAGAAACACGCTGCGCCTGGCAGCATAAGCACAATTCTCCTCCGGATTGGACGTGGAATCAGCAGCATACGAATTGGTGCTCAGTTCGCCGCGACCCTCTGCCTGTACCGCAAGAGAGGAAAGCCGCAGCAACGTTACCCACAGGGCGAGCCTCCGATCAGTGGGGCCGCAGGTGAGGAGAGTCGACTCCATGCGTATGCGAGAGCCGTGCGCGAACACAGAACCCAGTCTAAGACACACTCAAGACCATGGTTTTGTTCCTTCGAGAACAGACGTGCTAAGCTGATGCCGCGTGCCGTCATAGCGTTCTATTGCTTAGTGGGGACATAGATGGCAAACTCCGCGCGTGAATGAAAGGACGGACATCGATGACCTTACAACCATTGCACGATTGGGTCTTGATCCGGACCAGCGAACCGAGGGAGAAGAGCGCCGGCGGCATTATCATCCCGGACAGCGCGCAAGAGAAACCGCAGGAAGGAGAGGTCCTTGCCGTGGGGGCTGGCCGCTTTGTCGAGGACAAGGATTCAAAGGAAAAGGTCAAGAAGAAGACCTTTGTGAAGACCACCCTCAAGCCGGGCGAACGTATCCTGTACGAAAAACACGCCGCCAGAGAAGTGGAGGGCGACGATGAAGCGTTGGTGCTCGTTCGTGAAGAGGATGTCTTGGGCTATCTTCCGTAATTGGCATGTTTCACAGAAAGACGAGGGCACTCACATCTGGGCCTGACTTCACCCCTGGACATCTGACGCTGACCCCGATTTCTGCACCAAAATCATAACTGGCAATGCCAAGGATACGCGATCGATTTCTCTGGGGTTTGGATAAATCCTAGGGCTGGTCTTAAGAATGCTTCCATTGCTATTTATTGTTGATGACTTTTGCCTCAGGTACCTCAGCCTCACCCGCAGCAAAGCACCCCACGTTGTGAGCCGTCTTACGACCTGACCATAAGAATAGTGCCCCTCATGCCCCATCCCCGTTGTATTTGGGCTACTACTGATAGTTGGCATTGCATTTGCTTCCATTTCCGTCGTATCGGGTGGTCTCTCGTCTTACTGAGTAAGGGGATCGGTCAGGGTTTCCCATAGTCTGAAGGAGGAGAAGAAGATGCAGGTGAAAAGCCTCGTACTGGCGTTAGCGTTGGGAGTGGCGTCGTTTCTTAGTTCAGGATGTGGAGTCTATATGGCGTTTACGCAACCACCTCCTGTCGACACCACCTCCTTGGAAGCGGGGGGAGCGTGGTCACGGGATGTTATCATTGAAAAGCTCGGGGCTCCGCGAGCCAGCACACGGAATGCCGACGGCACCCGGGAGGACATGTATGAGTTCTATGAAGGGTCCGCTACCGGATGGAAGATCCTTCGTGGCGTCTTTCACCTGGGCGCGGACATTGTTTCGATCGGGTTGTGGGAGATCGTTGCGACGCCGTCAGAGTATCTGCTGAGAGGAGACAAGATTACTGCCCAGGCCACCTTCGACAAGAACGACCGAATCACGTCCTTCCGGGTGGTGGGCCGTGAAGAAAAGCCGCTTGAAAAGATCCATAAAAAACAAAATGGATCCTGACGGAGGAAGTCTGCCCTATCGAAGTACGCGGAGGTGCTCAGAGAGGTCTGCGGAAGACTGCGAGCACGCGATCACCTTCGTGGACTTCCAGTCTCGACGGAGGTGTTTGATGCACGGGCGGGTATAGGGAAAGGGGCTGCAGGCCGTGGCTAAGTCTCACTGAAGGTGCTAATGAGTCTAGGCCTGCAGTTTGGGTCTTTGCCCTTCTGATTGGGCACCCCGTGGTTGCCGTTGCCGAATGGTTTGGCGATGTATACGGGGGCCTCGCGTTCCCTGAAAGCACGACGGCACAGTTTGACCAGCGAATCCCTTCCTCCGCCAAAGCTACAACGAAACTGGAACTGGGTGCATCACCGACAGCTGGTGTGCGGGTAGGGTATTGGTTTGGAAATCCCAGTCTGTACTCGTGAGCTCTAATTCCAAGTGCAACGAGGGCGGTTGCGGAGTGACATCGGTGGCGGCCCTTCGATAGAACGGGAAAATGTCTTGTCCTTCAGCGAATGTGAAGCGGAGGAGACTGATCGCATAGGCGGGCGATTCAAGGTAGCAGCACAATGTTCTGGCAGTCTGTCGTGAGAGTTGATCGGTGGCAACCAAGGTGAGCAGACCTAGGCCGGGCGACGGCGGCGGATGTCTTTCAGATGGGGTTCAGTGCCATCCAGCCGAGCGAGCCGCTTGGCAGCTTCACGCGAAATGAGGGCCTCCAGTCCCAGACGTACGAGTTGCGTCTTTACCCGAACGCCGGTGAGTCGTGCTGCGCGCTTGATAAGCTGGCCGTCAAGATTAACCGTGGTACGCATGTGCACCAATATGCGTGGGTGAGGCAATCACCGTCAAGCTTGGCACTGGGCCCCCAGATGCACTCCTATTACCCGGCTACGGTTTCGTAATGATATGCTAAGTTGGTCTTTCTTCTTCTTCGCCCTAGTCGGTTTTACCCGCGTCACTTCATAGAGCTTTGTGACCAGCGCAGAAAACGCCGTAATTCCATGAACTAACTGAGTTCTTAGGGGCACGAGAAGACGCGCAATGCTCCAGGGTCAGTTTAACAGGTCTTGACTCATCAAAATCTGTTGCTATATGTTTCACCTATGGCTGCTGTTGCTCCAGCAATCAAGAAAGCAGTGACACTGTTTCACGCGCTCTCGGACGAGACCCGCTTGGCGTTGCTTGAACGACTGAAAGATGGAGAACAGTGTGTCTGCGAACTGACGGATGCGATGAAAGCTGCGCAGTCGCGGCTATCGTTTCACTTGAAGGTCCTCAAGGATGCTGGCCTGGTCGAGGATCGCCGTGAGGGACGATGGATGTATTATTCACTCAGTTCCCAGGCTATAGAGGAGCTGGAAGACTTGGTGGATTCGCTCAAGAAGGCCGCAAAGTCAGCGGCGTCTGCGCGACGTTGTTGCTGATTGTTTGGCCTCATTGATCAACTTGTTTTGATAGGAGGTGCTTCATGAACAATGAGCAGACACTAAAAGATGAAATCAAGACCAGATATGGACAGGCAGCTCTGCAGGCGCAACGACAGGAGCGGCGGTCGTGCTGTGGAACTGGCACGGTGCTAGAGACAGGCAAGCTCGATCCCATCACCGCTCGCCTCTATGAAGATCATGAAACCGCCACACTTCCCGAGGATGCGGTGCGCGCATCGCTCGGCTGCGGCAACCCGACTGCGTTGGCGCAGATCGCGCCGGGGGAAACGGTATTGGATTTGGGCTCAGGCGGCGGGATCGATGTACTGCTCTCTGCGCGTCGGGTCGGGACGAACGGCAAGGTGTACGGCTTGGACATGACCGACGAGATGTTGGAGTTGGCGCGGGCGAATCAGGCGAAGGCTGGGGTGACGAACGTCGAATTCTTGAAGGGCGACATCGAACATATCCCGTTGCCCGACAACTCCGTCGATCTCATCATCTCCAATTGTGTCATCAATTTGTCTCCCGACAAGGATCTGGTACTGGCGGAAGCCTTCCGTGTGTTGAAGCCGGGCGGACGCTTGGCTGTATCGGACATTGTCGTCCGAGGGGAGATGCCGGAAGAAATTCAGCGCAGCATCGAGCTGTGGGCCGGTTGCGTCGCGGGTGCGTTGGAGGAAAGGGAGTACATCGCAAAACTTGAGCGTGCGGGGTTTGAACGAGCTTCCATCGAGCCGACCCGGGTCTATACCGCCGCTGATGCGCGCGACCTGTTTGAGGGAACCGATCTTGATCTTGACGTCATTGCACCGTTCGTCGAAGACAAGTTCATCAGTGGGTTTGTACGGGCAACGAAACCAAAGACGAACCCGGCGGCCTGCTGCTCGGCCACGTGTTGTTCATGAAACGACGGGTCCTGTTTCTCCATATGGGGAATTCAGCGCGTAGTCAGATGGCGGAAGGGCTGCTGCGCCATCTGGCTGGAGACCGGTATGACGTCTCGAGCGCCGGGACGCATCCCGTCGGTCTGAATCCCGGCGCTGTATCGGCAATGCAAGAACATGGCATTGATCTTTCAGGTCAACGGTCAAAGAGCATGAATGAATTCGTAGACCAGACGTTCGATTATGTGATTACCGTCTGCGACCGAACAAAAGACTCTTGCCCACGTTAACCTCACGCAGGGCGCCTAGTCCATTGGAGTTTCGAGGATCCAGCCGCCGCGATGGGATCTTCGGAAGAACAACGGAAAGCCTTCCGAACGGTGCGGGATCAGATCAAAGCCCGCATCGAATCGTTCGTCACGTCTCGGTGATGATATGTTCGGAGCCCTCGTTCACCGGCTGCAATGCCGGTGAGCAGTTCCAACCTTTTTGCAGGCTACTTCACTTGTAGCCGATGCAAGTAGTCGACAAGCGCGACCAGCTTGTTATGCACGACCGCGTCCTTCAGTCCATAGATTTGTATGTCTCCGAGTATAACGTCCGGCACTTGGCTCCGGTAGTCCCGGCCCCACACTGGCATCGCACGCGGGCCATGAGCTGCCACCTCCTGACGCCCGTCGATGATTTCATAAACGCGCTGCGCCGGAAAGACGCCATCATTTCTCTTAGCGAGAGTGGTCAAGTCCGCCGCTCTTGCACGAAAGCTCTCCGAAAGCGGGCCGTCACCTTTCCCACCAAGACCGTGGCAACTGGCGCAATTCGACTCGTATTCGGCCTTTCCCCAGTCGGGGGCCGATTGCGCAGGAGTTTCGTTCGGCATAAGAAATAGCCCAAGCGCAATCACCAAAGACTTGATTGATCGTTTCATGTGTTCCACCGTGACCTCCATCCATTGGAGAAAACCTGAACAATAGAATACCTACGGCTCCATGATAATGTGTCCTCTCTGTTTCTCTTCCCCTTCACCCCATTCCGCCACAGCCTGTGCCATCTCCTCTAGTCGCTGCGCGGCGCGACCGAAGACCGTGTCGGGTGGATAGGCCCGATCAAGCCCTCGTTCACCGGCTGCGACTCCGGTGAGCAACTCCAATGCATCTTCGATCGTATTCACCGCATAGACGAAGAAATGTCCTGATTCCACAGCCTCCACCACGTCGCGCCGAAGCGCCAAATGTTTCGTATTTCGAGCGGGGATGACCACACCTTGTCTGCCGGTCAACCCCTTGCGGGAACAGGACTCGAAGAACCCCTCGATCTTCTCATTCACGCCACCGATCGGCTGTATTTCTCCCAACTGATTGACTGAACCAGTGACGGCCAGCCATTGATGGATCGGCAGATCAGCCAGGCTGGAAAGAATGGCGGCGAGTTCGGCCACGGACGCGCTGTCTCCTTCCACCTCCGAGTAGGTTTGCTCGAACGTCAACGAGGCGGTCATCGCAAAGGGGTGGGCGCCGGCGAATTTTCCGGCAAGATATCCGGCCAGCGTCATGACCCCCTTGCTGTGGACCATGCCGGCCAGTTCGGCTTCGCGTTGAATGTCGATCACGCCCTTGGTGCCGACATAGGTCCGAGCCGTAATGCGCGTGGGCCGCCCGAACGAGTAATCGCCGAGCTGATGAACGGAGAGTCCGTTGATCTGACCCACGACTTCGCCGTCGAGATCAACCATCAGCGTACCTTCTTTGATTTCATCCTGGATCCAGTGTTCGGCCAGGTTCGAGCGGTGGCGCTTATGGCTGACGGCGGCATCGACGTCCGCCCGGGTCACGAAAGAACCCCCTTTCTTCTTGGCCCAATACCCGGCCTCTCGGATGAGATCGCTCACCTGGCTGAACCGCAACGACAATCGGTCATGCCGATCGGCAAAACGGAGCCCTTGCCGGATGATTTCCGCAACCGCATCGGCTCCGAAGTGCGGCAGCCCTTCTTCGCGACAAAGTTTGGCGATGAACCGGGCATATTGGCGGTCCTGCCCCTCACTTCGGGCCACTTCGGTGTCGAAGTCCGCTTTTACCTTGAAGAGTTTGCCGAAGTCTTCTTCGTACGCTTGAAGTAGGTGGTACAGGATCGGCGGCCCAACCATGATGACCTTCACATTCACTGGGATCGGTTCCGGCCTTAGTCCTGCCGTCGAGAACCCATAGAATTCTCCAGGATCTTCGATCTTCACCTCGCCGGTCTTGATCACACGCTTCAATGCATCCCAAGAGAACGGCTGGCGGAGTGTATCGATGGCGTTCACGATTAGATAGCCACCGTTGGCCAGCAGCGCGGCACCCGCGCGGATCTCCGTGAAGTCCGTATACATGACGCCCATCTGCGCCTTACGGTCGATCTTCCCGATCAGATTCGTATAGGTTGGGTGGGATTCGTCGATCACGGGAGCACCTTCCGTGGGCTCGTGTTGCACGATGAGATTGACGAGGAATCGGGACAGGTCCGGTCGCTTGAATTCGAAGCCTGGGATGGCAAGCGCGGGGGCTTCGCGCGGAAGAAAATCCTTGTAGTGATGCACGATGTCGTTCCGAACGCGCTCCAAGAACGAAGCGACCACTCCCATGTCCTGGTAGGTCCGCCACATGGTTTCGTAGCGGCTCTCCAGGATACTTGTGACTAGTTGACGATCCAAGTCCCGCAGCTGGTGTTCGGCTTCCTTCTCAAGACCATGGATACGGACATGGAACTCGCGGATCTCGCCTTCCAGGGCCTTGCGCCGTTCATTCAAGTCCCGCTGTTCCTCGTCGGTCATCGCTTCCATCTCGGTGTCCGTCATGGGCTTACCGGCCTTGAGCGGGACAATCCCAAAGCCCACCGAGCTTTCTTCAAAGCCGAACCCACGTGTCCGACTGAGTTCCGTCAGCTCCTGGAAGAGCGCTTTTTTCTTGGCATCGATGTCGTCGCGTAACTTGGCCTTGGCATCGAGATATTTCTTGTTCTCAAACGCCATAGGAATGTCGCGTCGCAACCCGTCGATGAAACCCAACATTTCTCGTTTGAACAAGGCGCCCTGTCCAGCCGGAAGAGAGAGACAGGTTGGACGCGACGGGTCCTGGAAGTTGTTGACATAACACCAGTCTGAGGGAGCAGGAGCCGCCTGAGCTATTCGCTTGACCATCTGGCGAACGAGCGTACCTTTTCCTGTGCCGACAGGACCCGATACGTAGAGATTGAAACCGGGACTCTTCATATTCAGCCCGAATTCTAAGGCCTCGACCGCCCGTTCCTGTCCGATGATTTCAGTGAGGGGTTCCAGCTCGCCCGTATTCTCGAAGCCGAGTTGACCGGGGTCGATCACGGAGGCGAGCATCGAGGCGGGGATTTTGAACTTCTCCGTTGTCATCTAGGACATCTTTGCAGTCATAGGTGGCGGGAGTGTGACCACTGTCGCCTGTGGACCCTTGTTCCCTTGCTCCTGCTCGAAGACGACCTCAATCCCATCCTCCAGTTGTTCAAAGGTGAGTCCCTGCAGCGCATTGGCATGAAAATAGACTTCGCCGCCACCTTCTTTGAGGATGAAGCCGTATCGCTCTTGAGGGAAGAGCTTGCAGACTACACCGTGATGGGGTGGCACAGGTGGCAGGCGTACTTCGGTCTTCGCCCGTTTTTCTCGATACTTGCGGAGTTCAATGTCGACGGCATGAAAGGCAGCTCGAATGGCTTCTTCGAAGGTTTTATCTTCCTTGCGGGCCATCATGGTATGCCGACCCGGCAGGGTAATCACAACCAGTGCTTCGGCCACGTTCGCAAGTTTCTTGTGATGCCGATTCTTGGTCAACGTGACTCGGCCGTGAATCAAATCCTCATGCCCTCGTTGTAGGTCATCCATGCGAGATTCAATCTCGGTCTTCCACCGGGGAGTCATCGCGACATTACGGCTTTCAATCTCAAGTTCCATTGTGCCTCCAACCTTCTAGGCCGTTTCAGACCTCTGTATAGTCTGTATAGATTGTTGGATCAGCAAACGACATGCCGCTTGGGGAAGAACCGAGGGTTCACGGCGGGAGAGTAAAGGTTGATATTTCGTGATCCCGGTGTCGGCGGCTGGTTTGATGTGATGCATTTTTCCCCAGTGCCGCGAGAACGGGTGGAGCTCAATGCGACAGTGTGTTTACCCTCAGCAGCCTTTCCAAGCTCTTGGAAGTGAGCTGCCGGGAACGTGAATTGCGAGGGGACTCGGCATGCCGATATTAAGTAAACCTGCCTTGGAGCGCTACCTACAGGCCCGCTTCGGCTTGTCGGTACGACTGTTGTCCTACCGAGTCATCGGCAAAGAGAGCTCTAAGGGAGCGCAGAAGCGTTATGGGTATGGTACGCCGGTTAAATTGACCTTCCAAATCGGGCGTCGAGTTCAGTCAGCCGTGTTAGAAACGATGAAGCCAGGCCCGTTCGGACACGAACACATGGCTGATCGCGCCCAGGCGATGTTGTGGGACTACGATTCGTATGGGCGTCTTCCGCGCCATGTGAAGGCGCTCGACGTGGGCGCTTTCGACGCCAAGCAGGCGCTCTTTTCTCTCGCAGAAGCTCGGGAGTTTTTTGTGCTGAACGAATGGACCGAGGGAGCAAGCTATCATGCGGATCTTGAGCGGCTTGCGAAAGGCGAGAGGTTGCGAACGCTGGATCGGCAACGCACCGTCGCGTTGGCGCAGTACTTGGCCAAAATTCATACCAAGAAACGACGGGACGCGGATCTCTACAAACGTCGGCTGCGTGAATTAATCGGTCACGGCGAATGCATCATGGGATTGACCGACAGCTATCCCAAGCGTTGCGGCTTTATCACAGGCGATCTATTGCGAACCGTCGAAGAAGCCTGCAACCGATGGCGATGGCGACTCCGTGACAAGACGAGTCGGTTATCTCAAGTTCACGGGGATTTCCATCCCTACAATGTCTTGTTCCGTACCGGGACGGATTTTGCAGTGTTGGATCGGTCGCGAGGCGAATGGGGCGAGCCGGCCGACGATCTCACCGCGATGACGATCAACTATCTGCTCAACTCCCTGATTCAATGGGGTAAGCTCCGGGGCCCTTTCGAGGTGCTATTCCGATTGTTCTGGGATACATACGTCGAAGCGAGCGGCGACAAGGAAATCACTGAAACGGCGGCGCCGTTCTTCGCTTTTCGCGGCCTGGTCGTGGCCAGCCCGCTCTGGTATCCCAATCTCTCGATCGACATCCGACGCAGCCTTTTTCGCTTCATTGAAAATGTGCTCGACTCGCCGCACTTCGAGCCGAACCGAGTGAACGAATACTGCGGGCAATAGAAAGGCCTCAATCGTTATGCATCATTCGAAAACACTCGCCCGCACCAACATCCTGCCGGATGATCAATGACGATTGACGCTGCTCCCAAAGGTTTCGCCATCTGGCTGACAGGGCTTCCGGCATCGGGAAAGAGCACTATTGTCGCAGCACTGAAACCTCGGCTCGAGGGCGTGGGCATTGTAGTCGAAGTTCTGGAGTCCGATGCGGTCAGACGAATCCTCACCCCGACGCCGACCTATTCAACAGAGGAGCGCGATCTGTTCTACCGTGCCCTGGCCTTCATGGGTGCCAGGCTGGTTTCGCATGGTGTCACCGTGATCTTCGATGCCACGGCCAATAAGCGGGCGTACCGCGACTTCGCTCGAAGTCTCATTCCGAAGTTCATCGAAGTGGCTGTGGAGTGTCCATTGGCACTGGCCATGGAGCGAGACTACAAGGGGACCTATCAGCGTGGACAACGAGGAGAATCGTCCACGGTTCCAGGATTACAAGATCCCTACGAAGCGCCGGTCAACCCAGAAGTGAGGATTGATACGACGCAGCTCAGTGCGAAAGACGCAGCGGGGAAAGTCCTGGAATTCGTGAAAGAGAAACTCAAAGCTGAGTTGACTCATGGCCCGTTTCTCACGTGATCTCTGCGCCACACAAGGTCAATCCGTGATCACAAGTAGCTGCAGGAGTAGGCATCCTTCACCGCTGCTTGAGGAGGTCCTCCCCCTCCCTTTATAGTGTCGCGCTATGCGCAAGAAGTCTGTGTCCCATCGCAGAGAGGGGGATGGTTCCCATTCGGACGCGAAGGCCAATACCCTCGCTCCTGCTCCTGCCTCGGCAGCCCTTCTTGCCGTATTTCGTGCCCTTGCCGTCAACGATCTGTATACGATGGCCCCTAAAGCGTCGGTGCTCAGGGGATATGACTATTATCGGCAGCAGCGGCTTCGGCACTATATCTGGGGGAAGGATGGCGCTACGCTCACGGCGCAGGTCCAGGGAACCATCCTGTACGAGGTGATCTTTTCTCTCGAGGACGAATTTCTCTCCTCGTTTTGTGACTGTCCGGCCTGGGACTTCGATCGGCGGTGCAAACATATTCTGTGCGCCTGCTTCGCCACCAAACATCTGCTGTCACCCGAGACGTTCCCATTGTCTGCCCGGCAGCAAGTCTACCTGGCTGCGCTCCGAACTGAGTTACTCGGCGAGGTCGCTGAGACAGGTAAGGGGACAGTCCCCTTGCGGAAGGGGGACTGTCCCCCTGAACCCTCGTCGGGCTATAAAATCGTGATCGACGCCGGCCAGCCCTATCCGCAACTTGTGATCCATCGAAACGGCGTGCGGCTTCCTGCAGGATGGGCTCCTGCGTTGCCGCCCGAGCTGCGACCATTCCTGAATCCGTCCTGGTTTTCGACTGGGTATGGAGACGAGCCCTTCCTGCGCTATCTCCGCGTCTCCAAGCGCCGATTCCCGATCGTGCTGAAAACCGGCCGGGAATCGATCGCCCTTCAGTGGGCCCCATCGGTCACCTGTCGGAGCAAGACAGAGATCGCTCTTGCCGGTGATGATGTGAGGATTCGCGCGGTCTGCATCGCCGACGAAACGGTGCTCGACCGAATCGTCCGCTTTCGTAGCTTCGTGGTCGATGTGAGCGGCTGCCGCTTGCTCTACTTGGAGGACGAAAGCGGATGGGCCTCGTTTCGCGCGTTGCGCAACGGTTTCCAAGGTTTCAACGCCTATGAGCATGGGGGCGGATCGGCCGCGAGGCTGTGCGTGGTGACCTTGCCGGACGGTCAAGGCCATGGGCGATGGCAGGGCATCCACCATGAGGTGGAGTTCACCGTCTCGCGAGATGAATTCCGGTCCGCGCAGATCGATTTGATCCACAAACAGGAGGACAAGACCCTGCGGGATGTTCTGTTGCGCGTGGATGGGGCAGAGGCGCCGGTTCATTCTGCTGACCCTGTGCCGGTGGGTGAGGAGGTATCGTACTCGTTGATTCTGGCACCTTTCGCCGGAGAGGCCGGCGCGCCGACCGCCGCTTGGACGCTACAGGCGGAATGCCGGCGCGGTGATGATCGGTTTGCTCCAAGCGCCTCCACCTTTTCCTTCATCTGGGCACTCGAGCAGAGTCGCGCCGTATCGGCCCCGTTGCGGGCACAGAAACGCAAGGTCGTACTTTACGATCTGTTCTTCGCGTTGCTCACAGTCAGCGAGGCCAAGGAGCGAGACCGCCGCATCAAGACGGTGCTGGACCAGACCGATTGGGAGCGGAGCATCCGTCATGAGGCTGCTCGATGGCTGAAACACCATCTGTCGGTGTATGCCAGCCAAGATGTGCGGCTGCAGATCGATGGAAGACGGTGGACGCTCCGCGCGATCGACAAACCGCGAGAAGTGTTGCTGTACCGGATTCCATTCGAGGTCTTCGGGCCGGACGCGTTTCGCGGCATGCCTTCGTACGACGCGATGAGGATCGACCCGCTCGTGCTGTTTCAGCGATTACCGGATCTTTTGGAAAAGCTGACGGCGGCCGGGATCGCATTGCTGTACGAAGACAAACCGCTCCGGCCCATTCAGTGGGACTGCACCGTCCAAGTCGGGCGTCAGGACCAAAAGGGGACTGGGATCAACTGGTTCGAGATCCGGCCGGAGATTCGTTGTGACGGGGTGGTGATTGATGAGATGGAGTGGCGGGCGGCTGTCCGGCAGGGCGGAATGATCGACACGGGGCGTGGCCTGCGCGTCCTGGATGGGCAGACCATGGAGCGGCTGCGCGCGATCATCGGCCTCACGGGTGATGCGCCGGAGGATCGGAAAACAGGGCAGGTGGTGCGTGTGCCTCGGTTGCAGATCCTCGATTGGCTGGCGCTGCGCGAGCAGGGCATCCCTGTGTCGCTGCCCGCCGAGGACGAGGCGGTGCTGGCGCGCTTGCTGGGATTTGAGCGGATCGAGAAGTTGCCGTTGCCGAAGGCCCTGCACGCGAAGGTGCGCCCGTACCAGCGGGACGGCTACGCCTGGCTCGCGTTTCTCTACGAACATCGGTTCGGTGCCTGTTTGGCGGACGACATGGGATTGGGCAAGACGCTCCAAACCATCTGCCTGCTGGCCGCCATCAAGGAGGGGCGCGTCAAGACGGCTTGCGGGGTGAAGGGGCCTCATCTGGTCGTCGTCCCGACGAGTCTGCTCTTCAACTGGGAACAGGAGCTGGCGCGCTTCGCGCCCGGTTTGACGGTGCATGTGTATAGCGGGAGCGAGCGGACGTTCGACGCCGGGGACGGTGAGGTGGTGCTCACGACCTATGGGCTGGTCCGCCGGGACCTCGACGCCTTGGAGCGGGCCATGTTTCACGTGATCATATTCGATGAGGCCCAGGCGGTGAAGAACATTCAGGCAGACACGACCGGTGCGGTCCGACGACTCAAGGGGCGCTTCAAGATCGCGCTGACCGGCACGCCGCTTGAAAACCATCTGGGCGAGTATTTCTCCGTGATGGACCTGTGCGTGCCGGGACTCCTGGGCGAGTACGATCGCTTCAAGACCGACCTGAAACGTATCGCGGGTCGCGCACTCGATCAGGTGCTGCGACGGACGCGGCCCTTTATTCTTCGGCGGACCAAGGCCGAGATCCTTCAGGACCTGCCGCCGAAAATCGAGCACGAGGTATTCCTTGAGCTGACCGATCGGCAAAAGGCGCTCTACAAGCAGACCGTCGATCAGGTTCGCTCAACGATCGACGACGCCTATCGCACCAAGACCTCCGGGCAGGCGCAGCTCATCGCGCTCACGGCCATTCTCAAACTGCGGCAAGTCTGTCTTTCGCCCCGCCTCCTGACGAACCAAACCGATGAGACCTCCCCCAAGCTCGGCTTCCTGGTGGAGCGGCTCCACGTTTTGCGCGATGAGGGGCACAGCGCCCTGGTATTCTCACAGTTCACCAGCTTTCTGGACCTCGTGCAGGAAGCGTGCATCCGCCATGGGTTGCCCTACCATCGCTTGGACGGGACCACGCCGCCGACTGCGCGCAAGGCCCGGGTGACGGCGTTTCAGACCGGTGAACAACCGAGCGTGTTTCTCTTGAGTCTCAAGGCGGGAGGGCAGGGGCTGAATCTCACCAGAGCGAGCTATGTCTTTCATCTGGACCCGTGGTGGAATCCGGCGGTGGAGCGTCAGGCGTCGGACCGCGCGCATCGCATCGGGCAACGGCAGACGGTCTCGATCGAGCGGATTCTCATGCGCCACAGCATTGAGGAGAAGATGGTGGCGCTCAAGCAGCGCAAGCTCGAGCTGTATGACGCGGTCATGGCCGGCGTGGTGCGCGGCTCCGGGCAAGGCGTGCTCACGAAAGCCGACTTCGACTTCCTGCTCTCGTCGGGTGCGTAATCGGGGGGCGTCGCCTTTCCTCGAAAGAAGCAGCTAGGAAGGTGGTCAACCTGGCCACGACGAAGAAGATCTTCTAGAGGGACCGCCGCTTTTTCTTTTTCCATCACGGTGTCGTAATAGATTGTGTATCGGAGAGTGGCACCCAGGCGTGGACTTCCGTTCCGCATCCAGGCCCTGTCCGGATACGGAATCTTCCGTTCAAAAGGCGAACTCGCTCCTCCAAGCTGGGAAGCCCGAGTCCTCGGGCGGGCACTCCAGCTGATTCTTGAACAAACCCCTTCCCATCGTCCTGGATGCAGATGCCGACTCCGGAGCAGGTGCCGAGGAGTCGCACAACAACCTTGGATGCTTCCGCGTGTTTGAGGATATTTTGCAGGGATTCCTGCATCACGCGATACAGGCAGGTGGCGATATCGATCGGGATGACCTGCGGAACAGCTCGCAACTCAAACTGCGTAGGCAGCCCCGAGCGTCGACGGAACTCATCGGTGTGGTCATGGATTGCGGCTTCTAAGCCCAAGTGTTCGAGCTGTGGCGGATGAAGTCGGTAGGCAAAGTTGTGAATATCGTCGGCAAGTTGTCCGGCTGCTTCCTGCACGGCTCGCAGGCGAGGCAGCAACGCCATTTTGGGACGGCACATGTGTTCCAGCGAACCCACATCGACCGCCAGGGCGGCCAATCGTTGGGTCATATCGTCGTGGAGTTCGCGGGCAATCCGTTGCCGTTCTTGATCCTGTGCCTTCAGCAGTTTGGTTGAGAGATCCTGCAAGCGAGCATGGTACCGTTCCAACTCACGTTGCTTCTGCCGGAGCGCTTCCTCGGCCTTCTTCCGTTCCGTGATGTCTCGGACGATGGCCGAACAACCGATGATCTGACCGTCGAGCGTCTTGACGGGAAATATCGTCAACGATACCGGAACAAGGCTCCCATCTTTTCTCTTGCGTTCGGTGACAAGGTCCTGAATCAGTTCCCCCTTCAACGCCTGAGCGACGCTCACTTCGACTTCGCCGGTACGGTGAGCCGGGACGAGTAGATTGATCGATTGCCCGAGAATTTCTTCCGCTGAGTACCCGAACACTTGCTCGGCTGCGGGATTCCACGCGACCAACACGCCGTCCTTGATGTTCATGATCGGATCCGTCGACGACTCGACGATCGCTGCCAGGCCACGTATCTTGGATTCCGCACGCGTCCGCTGCTCAGCCTCTTGTCGTGCAATCGCCTGAGTCCGCTCAAGCTCGAAGGTGCGCAGGGCGAACAGCTTTCCGCCCCAGAGGCTTGCCCAGAGGGTGAGGAGGGCCATGGTTCGATCTGCGAGGGAGAATGTAAACAGACTTCCAGACGGCGAAACAAAGAAGCCGGCGAAAATAAGTATTGAGCACACTCCGCCCACGACGAACGCAAACCGCCACCCCCTCAGCCAGAGATAGGCTAAACAGACCGGCACATAGAACATGTAGACGGCGAATCCAAGCGGAGTGACCCAGTCGAGCCCGAAAATTACAGTAACCGCGAGGAGCAGCTGTAGAGGGACACGAGGAGGCGGCGAGGTCGTCGTGAGATCTGCATCGTGTTCATGTGATGCAGAGACAAAGAATTCGTTCCAGCGGAGTGCTGTACGGAGGCTCATTGTCCTATTGAAAGTCGAACAGGAGTTGCCCAGAGCATCCCATCGTGATCGTCCTTGTCAGAGGGCGATCACGATGGGGATAATAGTGTTTCCAAACTAATTTGGCAATGGCAGGTTTTCGTGAGCGAACATCAGCTGGGCGATCAGTCCGACTTGACGGCAAGGAGGATTCTCAGCGGGGCCAGCGCCGCGAGTCGTCAAGAACTCTAGATCTACAGCAGCCCTTCGAAGCATTGGCAACCCGGAAGTGAGAGTCGATACGACAAGGCCAGAAACCTGCATAGTGGGGGGAGATGACCAGAAATATTGTGACAAAGAGTCCTCAAGTCAGATACCGCTCAAACCAGCTGCCCCCCCTGTTCCGCCACCTGTTCAGAGTCCCGGGTTCTTCGAAGTGATGCGTCGCACCGGGGACAATGGAGCAGGCTACCGTTTGAATAGTCTCACGTAGTCGTCGAAGATAAAGAGGCGATTACGCCTCTGACCGGTGAGCTCCTTCAAAATCACGAGCTTGACGAAGTCGTCGATGAGGCTGGCAGCAGTGCTGGTTAGGCGAGCTTTGCCTTTCTGGTTGTCTGGGCCCAATCGTTATGTCAAATAGGGAGCCTCAAATTGATATAACAATATGGCGTATGTCAAATGCTCGGAAAGCCAAGGAAGATAGCTGTTCCTTCACTGACCACTGACTTCGGCATCGAGGGAACTATTTGATAAGTTGGCGTAGGTCGAAGTATCACTTCTCGCAAGCAGAAACTTGCTTGTGGGTATTCATGCTAGCCAGTATATGGCCAATAGTGTAGCCTGTTGGAGGTCGTTATGCTCCAGGTTGATGAATTTGTATCTGTGAGCGTGGCCAAGAATAAGCTGTTGGATTTGATCCGACGCATGAAGCACAAGCAGGAGATCTTTGCGATCACGCGCGACGGCGTTCCGTCAGCAGTGCTGCTAAGCACGGACCAGTTCGAGGGGTTGATGGAGACCATTGAGATTCTCAGTGATCAGAAGTCCATGCGCGGGATTCGCCGGTCGTTGAAACAGGCAGAGAAAGGACAGTGGGTCTCTCACGAGGCGGTATTTGGTCGTGATACCCAGTGAAAGCTTATCGGGCACGTTATTCTAAGGAAACGGCTGAGCGCATCCGAAAACTTCATCCTTAAGTCAAACGTGAAATCAGGCAGGGCATCAAAGAACTCCTCATAAGCTCCACTTGCCGGGCATGCACTTCAGTTCGAATTAGCGGGGCTGCGGGCCTATCGTATTCGGACGTATCGAATCATCTATCGGCTCAATGATGACGACTCCTGTATTGATGTCGTTTTTGTCGGTCCACGTCGGAGTGTTTACGAAGAACTGAGAACGCTCCTCCTGTCAGAGCCTGGAAGAAATTAAACTTTCCCCCCCGAGTCACGATAGGTATCGCATGAACCATCTTGCCGCCTGTTCCGCCACCTGCTCCAGTGTTCCAGGCTCTTCAAAAAGGTGCGTCGCGCCGGGGATGATGACCAGCTTCTTTTCGCAGGTCAGTAGTTCGTACGCTGCCTGGTTCATCTCAATCACCGGTTCATCGTAGCCTCCGACAATTAACAAAGTGGGAGCGATGACCGACGGCAGGTAGGATTCGGCCAGGTCCGGTCGTCCTCCACGCGACACCACGGCCTTGATGTTCGATGGCTCTCGCGCAGCGGCTTGCAGGGCTGCTCCGGCGCCGGTGCTCGCGCCGAAATAGCCGATGCTCAAATCGTTCGTTCTTGGCTCCGCTTCCAACCAGCCCTTCGCCTGTAACAATCGGTCTGCCAAGAGATCGATATCGAACACGTTGCGTCGATCATCGGCCTCTGCTTCGGTCAATAAATCCAGCAGCAATGTGGCCAATCCGTCTTGCTGTAGATGATGGGCGACGAAATTGTTACGCGGACTCAATCGCCCGCTGCCGCTTCCATGTGCAAAGATGATCACGCCGCAAGGACCGGAAGGGAGGCCGAGGATGCCTTCCAGGGCAAGTCCCCCTGTTGTGATCCTGACGCTGTGCTCATGTTGCGATGTCATCGCGCCTCTTTCTTAAGGGAGCTGCAGGGAGCGGGACGACTGAGCCCAGATGGCAATTGCGTTTGGTCGTCGACGCAGGCGGCGTTGAGTTGTGTTTGCGTGAGACCGATGGCCGACGAAAGAATGGCGCCTTTGAAGTTCGCACGACGCAAATCGGCTGAATCCAGCCGAGCACCACTCAAATTGACTGCGGTGAATGTGGCATCCTGCAGATTTGTGTCCTGAAGATTGGCTTGAGCCAAGTTGGAATAGCTGAAATTCGATCCACGAAGATCTGCGCCGACGAAATTGGCTTCTTCCAGATTGGTCCTGCTGAATTGGGTGTGCCGGAGAGAGGACTTCGGAGCGTAGATTTCGCTCAAATCGCCGTTCGTGAAGTTGGTATGCGATCCCTTGGCTCCGATCAGGACTGCGCGGTTGAGATGAGCACCCTGGAAATCGGCGTTGTCGAGCACAGCGTGGTAGAGAATGGCCATACGGAGCTTCGCCGAATTTGCATTCGCCTTAACCAGGACGGCCTCTTCCAAGTTGGCTCCTTCCAAGTCGGCGTTACGGAGATCGGCACCTTGTAGGTCGGTGTACCGCATGTCCGTACCGCGTAGAATGGCGCTCTTCAGGTTGGCAGCGCGCAAATTCGTTTCGTCCAGATAGGCGCTTTCCAAATCAGCTTCGACCAGCTGGGCCCCTTCCAGTTGTGCATGGTCCAGCAGAGCGCCCTGCAAGTTGGCACTATGGAGGTTTGCCTTGGACAGGACGGTACGACGCAAGTCAGCACTCGTCAGATCAGCATTCACCAGGACGGCATCTTTCAGTGTTGCCCCGTAAAAATACGCTTCGACGAAGTTGCCGTTGGTCAAGTCGGCGGCGGTGAGATTGGCGCCCTCCAGCTGGGCCCGCTCAAACGAGGCTTCGCGTAGTTTGGCACCGACCAAGACGGCGTCAAAGAGCGCAGCTTCGTCGCCAATGGTACGGGAGAGATTGGCGGCTGTGAGTCGGACACGGCGTAGATCAGCTCCGGAGAGGGTACTGTCTTCGAGGACGGCCTTGGTGAGGTCAGCCCCAGCAAGGCTGACCTGAGCGAGGTTAGCCTTAGGCAGCTTCGCCTGACGTAGAATGGTGCCTTCCAGATCAGCTCGTTCAAGATTTGCTCCCGCGAGTGCTGCCCGGCTCAGATCAGCTTGGCAGAGCTCCAAGCGCTTGGCGTTCGGGTTACCCCGATATTCCACCCATCGTTCGTGCGAACGCACGAGGGCTTGCAGCGTTTTAGCTGGGACGGACTTCTTCTTGTAGAGGCTCTTGCAGAGAGGAACGGCAGGCGAGGTTGGTTGGGGAGCTGAGGGATTGGTAGCCTCAGTCTCTGTGACGGCGAGTGCAATGAGGATGACGATGCTCACACAGACGGTCGGTAGGAAAGAACGCGTCATATTGTGTCTCCTTTGATGTTAGAGGCTACGGTCGACTGTCTGGGCTAGGCTCTGCAAAGCTGGAGAAATCCGAACGTCGTAGGCTGGCACAATCTCAAGGGCTCGCATCGATTCTGGAAGCTGTCGCAGTTGCGCAGCCGTATGGTCCCGCAGTTCAGCCAAGCCAGGCGATGAGGCAAAGCGGGAGCCTCCCTTCATCACGGATTGCAGCATCGGTTCACCGGGTAGTTGATCGTTGAGCGTCGTGATGATGTCATGATCTAAACGCCCATCGCCCGAATGATACCGATAGACCTGTTTGCGGCCGGGCCAGGTAGCCTTGCCCTCAGATCGCTTACGGCAGGGACGACCTCGATATTCTTGGAGTTTGTAGGCACAGTCCAGCGAGGGTGCATCCGCTGAGGTCGTCATCGCTGTTCCGACGGCGAAGCTGTCGATCGGTGCATGGTTGTGGACGAGATCTCTCAGGCGATATTCATCAAGATTGCCGCTGGCGAGGATCTGTACGTGAGGCAAGCCTCCTTCATCCAGAATGCGTCGAACTTTTCGGGCATGGTCGGCCAGATCACCGCTGTCCAGTCGTATTCCCTTGATCGTGATGCCTTTAGCGTTGAGGAGCTTGGCTAAGGCCACAACTTTATCGGCAGCAGCTTCCGTGTCGTAGGTATCGATCAGGAGGACGACGTTGTCCGGTTGAGTGCGGGCAAAATGCTCGAAGGCGAGGATTTCGTCCTCATGTGACTGCACGAATGAATGGGCCATGGTGCCGTACAGAGGTATCCCGTACACCATGCCGGCCAACACCGTCGCGGTTCCGGCGAAGCCGGCCAGATAGCTCGCTCGCGCGGCGAAGAGCCCGGCTTCGGCCCCATGCGCGCGGCGCAGCCCAAAATCAATAAGCGGTCTTCCTCCTGCGACCAGCACCGAACGTGCCGCCTTCGAGGCGACCATGGTCTGGAAGTTCAACAGGTTCATGACACGGCTTTCGATGAGTTGGGCTTGAGGAAGCGGAGCGACGATTCTGAGGATCGGCTCGTGGGGAAAGCAAATCGTTCCTTCGGCCATTGCCTCCACATCTCCGGTGAATCGCAGAGCTTCCAGGAAGTGCAGAAGCTTCGAACTGAACCGCCTTGATTGATCCAACCATGCCAGTTCTTCCTGCGTCACTTGCAGCTCCGAGAGATAGGCCAGTACCTGTTCGAGACCGGCCGTCACTAAGAAGTTTCGGTGGGCAGGCAGCTTGCGGACAAAGAACTCGAATACAGCCGGCCCGTCCATTCCTTGGTCCAGATAGGCCTCGGCCATCGTGAGCTCATAGAGATCCGTCAGCAGGGCGCTCGTCGAGGGATTCATGTTTCAAGCATCTCCCATCGAACAGGCACGGCTCCCAGGCCGATCATCTCCTCTTCGGCGCGCCGACCGTCATCAGGCCGAAGATTGACAGCCTTGATGCCGTCCACCAACAAACAGGCATCATAGCCCAGTGTCCGAGCGTCTTTGACCGAAGCCAGCACGCAATAGTCAGTCGCCAATCCGCCGACGAACAGACGCTGCACGTTCGAAGCCCGCAGATGACGGTCCAGAGTTGTGTTCTGGAATGCCGAATAGGCTTCTCGATCTCGGTCTATGGCTTTGTAAATGATGACAGCCGATGTCGGTATCGCAAACGACGGAGGCGCTAGAGAACCGGGCGAACCGGCGACACAGTGCACAGGCCATGGCCCTCCCTGTGGTTTGAACGAGCAATGGTCGGGCGGGTGCCAATCGCGAGTCAAAAAAATGGGGAGACTGTGGGTCTGAAAGTAGCGGGTATAGTTCAATAGAGTTGGAATGATTTCATCGCTGCCGCTGATGCCCAGCGCCCCTCCTGGTAGAAAATCATTCTGGATGTCGGCGAGGAGCAACGCATCATGGGCTGTGAGGGATATCATGAGCGAATCGCCATCAACTTGGGGAATCTGATGATCTGTTGATCTGATGATTTCCAGACGGTCATTCAACAGATCGTCAGATCATCAGATGGCTCACTGTCCCTGTTGTGACAACAAGCGAATGTACGCCACGACATCCTGCATCTCTCCGTCAGTGAGCTGCCCGCGCCACGCATGCATCGGGCTGAAGACGACGCCGTGCTCGATCGTCCGTAGTAATTCTTCGTCTGATTTCAGGAACGATTGAAACCGTTGAAAATTGGCCGGGGGGACGTTCAAGGAAGCGGCGACAGGTCCATCGCCTCGACCAGTAGGGCCATGACAGTTCTGACAGTGACGTTCATACACGGCTTTACCCCGGATAAGGTCGGAAGGATAATCTTGCGCGTACAGAGGGGATATCACTGGACCGCTCACAATAAGGATGCCGAGGAGCCCTGCTGCAAACGGCCGATGTCGTATGTGCTGCCGCGGGGCTGTGAGCATGGTGCTAACTCTTCTTTGTGGTGTGGGCGATGAATGGGCTAAAAAGTTGTTGCAGCTTCTTGCTTCCGCAGGCCGGGCATACCGCCTCACCTCGCTCATGCTCCTTCAATGTCACCACGATCAACGATTCCTTCCCGCAATCGAGGCACTTATAGTCGTACATCGGCATGGTGCGTCCCTTTCGATAATCAGCCGAAAATCATGAGTGGATAGGTTCCCTGGTGCAACAGCGCATGTGACACGCTGCCGAGCACCATGCGGGTCATGCCGCGGCGTCCACGAGATCCCGCGAGAATAAGGTTAGGATTCAGGGCTTTGGCTTCCTGAAGAATTCCCTCGACCGGGGTACCTAACGTAGTCGCCACACGGGTTTGATAGCCATATGGTCTGAGCTTGGCGGCCATCTCGTCGAGGAAGTCCTTCGCTTTGCCGAGAGAATGGGTTTCCATGTGCTCGGCCGAAACCGCATCTACCGGCCAGGGTGGCCTGGTATGGGGAAGAACCGTGAACAGGGTAATCGTGGGTGGTTCACGAAAGGGTTTCTGTTGAAGAAAGGAGAGTGCATGGTCTGCATCATAGCTCCCTTGTAAGGGGAGCAGAATATGATGAAGCGCCTTCAAGGGGCCGGGAAGAATGAGTTTTGCGCCAGGCCCGAACGTCAGCACTCGGTGGGAGACACTTCCAACGAGCCGTTCCTTGATCGGTCCAAGTCCTCGAGCACCCAAGAGAATGAGATTTACCTTTTGTTGTTCAGCCAAGGCCACGATCTGATCCACCGGAGATCCGACGATCAAATGCTTTGTGACCGGTCCGGAATCTAGTGGCAGCAGAGACACGATGCGATCCAACAAACGAGTCCCGTCGTCGCGCATGTTTCGCTCGACCGTCTCGTACAGTTCTTGTGCCACTTCCGGCATCATCATCGGATAGGCTGGCCTAGGGACATCAAGCACGTGCAGGAGATGCAGTTCCTCGGCACGAGCCAGATATTTCAGGGATCGCACCGCCTCATATGAGTTGTCAGAACCATCAACGGCGAGCAAGAGTTTCATAGGCGTCACCCTCAGGCTATGGTTTTGCTGATCCGCTCCATCATGAATCACATGGGCAGTAAGGCCGTCGCGATCATCAAATAGATCCCCACACTCAAAATGTCTTGGACGACGGTCGCTACCGGTCCGCTGGCCAGAGCCGGATCTGCTCCGAGACGCACCAATCCCATCGGCAGGAGGCTGGCCATAATTGTGGCGACAACGGCAGTCACCCCCAGTGAGGTGCCCACCACCACCGCCAAGGCCGGATGGCCGTTCCAGATCCACAATCCTCCGCTTGCGACAACTGCGACGATTGCTCCGATGGATACGCCGATCACCGATTCTCTCGCTAATTGCTCCCACAACGAGACTTCTCCGTAAGCCAACCGACGAACCAAGATCGTTTCAGTTTGAGTCCCAACGGCATCGGCCATATACACCACCAGGGGTAGAAAGAACGCCAGGGCCACTTCGCGCCTCAACGATGCTTCGAACGCCGACGCCACGCCACCGGCCAAGAATCCTCCGCCCAGTCCGACCATCAACCATGGCAGGCGTGCGCGCACAGCGGTGAGCGTCTGTTGTACGGTGAGCGACAGATGGAGATGATCCATTCGGGTCACACCGCCCATCCGCAAGAAATTGTCCACATGTTCCTCATGTAACAACGCCAACAGCCGCCCGATAGGAATGGCACCTAACAATCGGCGGCGGTTGTCGATGACAGCAACATCGGCATCGTGGCGTTCAACGGCACGCAACGCGACCGTTTCAGCTTCATCCCCGGGAAGAACCTCGATCGGAGGCGAGCCTTCGAGTTCGGTCAAGTAGGTCTGTTCCTTTGCCTGGAGCAGCCGCTCAATCGGCACCTGGCCGACCAAAGCCGCTTGATCATCGACAAGATAGATATGGCCTATTTCTTCCCATGTCTGGTCTCGAAGTGCCGCGATCATGTCTGCGACTGTGCGATGTCTGTCGCTCCGTGGAATGTCTACCGTCATCAGGTCTGCAGCAGTCGTCATCTCGCTCCGTTTGGTCTCACTGACAATCTGTGGGACAGAAGAAGACAAAATAGATCACGATTGCCACACCTAACCCTATTGCTCCAAGCAGAAGCCACTGTGCACGTGTCATCGTTCCCCCCAATACCTGTTAGAGGGGATTCAGCAAGTCCGATGCCGTCATAGGCGTGAAAAGTGAAACGTGAAATGTGAAAGGAATCCGGGGCCGTTTAGAGGCACTTGTTTCTCGCCTCTCATTTCTCACTGCTCACGCGTCACATCCTGTGGCGCTTTCTGCTACAGGAGGCGAACGACCGCTGTAGCAGAGATCCCCTGCTTGAGGAGGCGGACCTATGACCGGTAGCCGACCATGAAGGAGCAAACAACGTCAAATCTTTGAATATCCCTGGGCCCTCGACCATCACGCACGGTCTGTGATGAATGGCACCGCGTTTGCTCAAATCGTGATCAGGAGGATCGTTCATGGGGCGAGATTCCAATCTCTTCAATACCATCCTGGTTCCGGTCGATTTTTCCCCCTGTTCCGACGAGGCGTTCCGGGTGGCATGTCAGATGGCACGTCTGTGCGGGGCGGCGATCCTGATCTTGCACGTGATCGATACCAGCGCCCTTGCGGCGTTCAATCGATTGGGTTTGCTTGCTGTTC
>CAZAKX010000035.1:0-11179 GCA_964485915.1 uncultured Nitrospira sp.
CGGGCTTTCAACGGTCGCGGTCAGAATGCCAAACCATTCCGTGGCGCAGACTCTTCTGCGAGAGGCAGGCACTCCGATCGCAGCACCCAGTGCCAATCCCTTCGGCTATGTCAGTCCAACAACGGCTCAGCACGTGGCTGACGGGCTTGGGAATACAGTCGACCTCATACTCGACGACGGACCATGTCCGGTTGGAGTCGAATCGACGATCGTTTCACTGGCAGGACCACAGCCCGAATTATTGCGCCCAGGCAGCATTACCACAGAACAGCTCAGCACCGTCATCGGCATTATTCACCAGACCGCGATTGTGAATCACAAACCAATCGCACCCGGTCAATTGTCACGCCACTATGCAACGCGGACGCCACTAACGATCCTAGCCTCAGCCGGAATACGGCCTATCCTAAAAGATGATGAGCGTGTGGGCTTACTGACCCACTGGCAAGCAAGAGATACCGACGATCGCTTTGCCGCTGTTGAAGTTCTCTCGGCAACCGGCGATCTGAGGGAAGTCGCACGCCATTTGTTTGCAGCGTTGCGGAGGATGGACTCCCTTGGTCTGGATCGAATCTATGCGGAGCCTTGTCAGGAAGAAGAGCTGGGGGTGGCGATCATGGATCGCCTGCGCCGCTGTGCGACACTGTAATATAGAGGTGCGCGTCCGGGCC
The DNA here is from genome assembly GCA_964485915.1 of uncultured Nitrospira sp. Taxonomy (GTDB): domain Bacteria; phylum Nitrospirota; class Nitrospiria; order Nitrospirales; family Nitrospiraceae; genus Nitrospira_D. Next base: position 672 of record CAZAKX010000035.1, read on the forward strand.
GTGCTGTTGCCGACTACTTATCAAGTCCGAGTGCCTTCACCGATGTGCGTGCCGCTGTGCGAGCTTTGATGGCAGGGTTAAGCAGCACGCCAGGGTCCGCATGGCTACCGATCTCTGACACGCGCTTACACTGCTTGATGACGTCCTGAAGAGACGCGACCCCTTCTTCACGTCCTGGTTGGGACGTCGGTAGCTGCTTGATCAATACCTCTGCATATCGAACGGCCTCTCCGCAATGATGAAGAATAGCCTTCGCATCACCCATTCCTCCATGGGCCACCATGTCCTCAACATTCGATCTCAGCCCATCCGCCGCTTCCTTTAGGCTTTGGTCCGGCTCAGCAGCAAACAGCATCGTGTGCGCGCTAAGCGACATAACCATGACGCCTATGATCCCCCAGATCATCGACGCCATGCTGGAGTCTCCATTCTGCAACCGTTTGGCAGCCATTAATAGCGCCCCTTGGGGATAATCACGGAAGATGTCAGCTCATGATAAAGATGATGAAATGCTTCCGTCGTCAACTCCGGATTCTGCAACCTCGTTAAGGTGGCTTGATCAATCGGATATTCTACGGTGTCATCATAATTTGATGACGCAATGGTGATAAACCTAGGAGGAAACAATCGCTCCGGCAGTAAGATGCCCACTCCCAGGTTGTACTTCAGCGCCAACCGGATGGCTTCTCTGGCCTTATCGGCCGGGACCTCTCGCCCCACTCCGATATTCTGCGGTGGTTGTCCCATTCGGGCAAACTGGAAATGCACGTTGGCAAAGCCAGCCTGAGAAAAGTCCTGCTTGAGTTCAGCTTCACGAGTCCGATACTGGTAGGCTAATACCACCTCCACACGGCTCACGGCCGGCGCTGCCGTAACTTCTCCACGCTCGGCGAGAACCTTGGTTTCACCAATGGTACCCACCAGTAGCAGACCAAAGAGACACCGCTGCAACCACATCGATTATTTCCCCTTAAACGCAAAGTCGACTGAGCTCGTGCTACCTGCTGCTATCGTGATTTCCCGTTCTTGTTCCCCAAGTGTCGGATGCCAGGCTCGGATTCGGTAGGTACCTGCCGGAAGACCGCCGATATCAAACAGCCCTTCGGCCCCCGTCACCGCATAGTATGGATTGTCTACGGCAAGGCCATGCCCCTGCATATACGGATGCATCCCGCATTGCATAATGACGCCACGCCGATCCCCTGTAAAACGAATAATATCCTGAGTCCCGCCTTTCGTCAGGGCAGGACGATGAAACATGATGAAGACATGTTCCCAATCTCGTTCATACACTTGCAGATCATGTGCGACGGAATCGAGATTTTTCACCGTCATTGGATGCTCGCTACGCATGACCGACACATACGGAACAAACTGACAGATATTGGCTTCTAGCTTCGTTTCTTCGAGTTCAAATGGCTTCCCTCTCGTGACGCCCGCAATCGTCACAATGACGTCTTTCAACCCACCTTGCGCATCCACCATCACCTCACGTAGCAGGCGATACCCAGATCCATCGGACAGGGCTCCACAATACACTTGGTCGGGATAGCGGTTTAGCTTGAAGGCAGACGGGTCAGGGAGGTTACCGGTGAAATACACTCTCCCCTTGATGGACCCTCCATTCACGACCGACATTGATTCGTATGCTGAGGTCTCGACCGTCCAGGCGATGCCCAGAAGCAAGATAAGAGTAGCCGTGAGAATAATACTCCCAAGCCATCGAGTAATGCCGCGCATAACTATCGCTCCTGTAAAAAACACTGGGGAGCGAAGGCTCCCCAATTGAGTACATTTCAATTGATTGAGCAGGACGGCGGCGTACCCTCCTAGGGAGGTGGGTACGCCGCAGATCCCTACTTCTTGGCTTTCAGCGATGTCGCAGACGCTTTTGCCTTACCCGACGGGCGTTCAGCCGTTCTCGAGGGAGGAACTTGCGGCATAAGCGGCTTGATCCGCTGGTCATCTACCGGGAGCACTTTGAACAGCCCCCACTGCCCTGCATTGGCATAGGCCGGTCGCTGATTCTTCCACAAATAGTCACCTGCGATCTTGTTCGGACCGCCGGCACCACCGGTAAGATGAGCATTGATGATTTCAGACCCACCAAACTCCATCGTGCTCACTTGATCAGCACCCTGCATGTACGGTTCATGTGGCCATTCATGTCCATCGATCGTGAACAACTGCACTTGTTCACTGAACGCACCCAACACGTGAACGGTCACCGGATCTCCAACGTGTGCCTGTAGCAACGGTGTCGAAGGTGTATCACCGGCTTTGACACAACTGAAGAGCTCCGACACGTCACACCCCTTTTCCATCCGCCATACCGTCGGTTCCGAGCGGTAATTCACCGCCGTAATACCGGCCACCTGTTGAATGTAAGGCATGAAGCTGACTCCCACGATGTTGTCCTCGTCCTGAAACATCAACGAAAAGTCACGGTAATTCTTCCGATTTTCGTTCCCCGGAAGGGTTCGATCCACAAGAACATCGGCACGCCAGCTGCTCTTCATCGTGATATCGTCACCGGTGATCGGGTCACGATAATGCGAGCCCTTCGGTCCGATAATGATGGATCCAAAAAGGCCATTCCGCGGATTTTCCACGACGTTACCCCAGTCTTGAATGAGGGCAGCAAGCTCACCATACTCCGGATGCGCGTAGTACGTATACGTCTTGCTCTCGCCGGGACCAACGGTTTGGTCACCCGGATTGTTCCCCACATTGGCGCCGAACGAATCCTTTGGATTGAACGCCATCATATCGACGTGAAACCCGGCTCGTTCCTTCGCCATTTCATTCTTCAAATTAATCTTTACACAATCTCCGACATTCACGTGCAGGGTCAACGGACTCGGCTTCAATTCTCCGGCCTTAACCCGTCCGCGATCACCGTCAAGCACATACATCTTGCCCTGCTCATTCCCGAAGACCATCTTCCGCTCAAGATCGACCTCCATGACACCAGGAGCTCCATCGTGATATCGGATTTGTTGATCGACGGCCGAGACGTTGAATGTTTTCACTTGAGCATCCGCCGGGCACACGGATGGAGCAGATTGTTGAATCTGCTCTCGTCCAGGCAACGGCTTCAGATCGCCTTGCATTTCGTCAAACACTCGGAACAAGCCCCAGCTGCCTTCCGCAAAGTGTGACGCACGACCGCTATAATAAAGATAGTCGCCTGCCTGCTTTTGTGGACCACCAGCAGCTGGAATAGCCGGATCATACCGTTCACCGATCACCAGGTGCACCGTACTCCTCGGCATCGCCATCGTTCCATACCGTTCCATCGGGAACCAGTGGCCCGTGACATGCCAGGTATGTACTTCGTTCGCCGATCCGACAAGCGCCCGTACGAGAATAGGGTCGCCAAGATAGGCTCGTAATAATGGGGTACCTGGATCACCGTGAATACCGGATACGAAGAGTTTCGATGGGTCCGGATTATTGGCCAGGCGCACGCTCAGCGGCTCCACACGCATGCCGTAGCCGCTGCCGGTCGTCGCTTCGCCGCCATTCAAGAACCACATGGGGGATTTATTGATCCTTTCAGGGAACTGATGCGAAGGTGGCCCATCCACCGTGACCGCATTCATTTTCGCCTGAGGATTATCGGTGGTGATCAACTCCGCCGTTCTGGCGTTACTATCCATGATATGCATCATGACTTCGCGGAAACTGCCACGAATATGGGCGGACACCGGTTCCAACGTATGAATGTCCGCGATAGGACCGCTCCGGATTTCTTTCCCGGTGACCGGATCATGATAGGTTGAACGTGGAGGCTCTGTGATGAATGCTGAAAACAGCCCATGACCCCAGGTATCCGTTCCGAACACGTGATCGTGCCAGTAGACCGTGCCGAGGTCAGAATCTACGTACCAGCGTTCGCGGATAAATTCGACACTGGCGATATCATTCTTCTTATGCGCATGTTTTAACGGCGCATCGAAGGTGATCGTCTTGCCTTGAATGCTCTTAATCCGCGCCACTTCAAAAAACTTCGGATCATCCATTCCTACGCCAAGTTCCGTATTCACATGAAACTTGGACGTATCGGCCAGCGTAATACTGCGAGTGCCGGCTTTCGAATCTGCCGTCAAGACCGTATTCGCCGGCAAGGGCATTCCTTTGGTCGGCTCAGGATCCTTCAACATCGTGAAGGCCCGCAATGACATATCGTACGAGAACCCGATCGTCGGGCCGTCCGACGCACTGGTGTCGAACTGGAAGAAATGCGGATGGAGATTGATCTTGTTCGACCAGCCGGTCCGCGCATCATCGGGAATTTCATTCTTGAAGATCACATCCACACAATCGTACACGTTGCCACGAATGACCAACGGCACTTGTTTACTTGGGTTCTTCCGAACTTCTGCTTCCTCTTCATGTAAGACATAAATCATCCCCATCGGATCCACTAGCGCCGGCGTTTTGGCCGTTGCCGGTTTCAGGGTGATCGGGAGGGTAATGGAATGGATCGTAAAGTATTTGCGCGGAGCATTCTCCGGACACAAGCTCCACGGACCCTGTGCACCTGGCTTCGGCGGCTCCGTTCCTCTGGTCCCATCTTCGCGAACACGGAACGGTTCCAGCCAGGGCGCGCCACCATGATTCGGAGCAAATGGCGGACGCTTCCCAAGGTGCGGGCGCAGCCAGGGGAATGCAAGTTTCCCTGTTTGCGGGTCAAACGTGATCGGCAAACGCTTCAGCGGTGCCGGCGAGACATAGTCCGCCCATTTGTGTGGCGTCTCTGGCTCATTAAGTGCCAATGCCCCTTCCCATTTCCAATTCACCACCGTCGGATCATTGGCTTGAGCCTGCTTGAGCTGGTCTTCTGTCTTACCAGGCAACCCCTGCGGCGGCAGCATGTACTCCACCCAATCCTTAATGGAGACCTTGACCGGATTGGCTTTCCAATCCGTCTTGTCCTTGGTGATCTCATACTTCTTGCCACCGTACCAATCGACCGTGGTGCCAACCAACTTGTCGGAGCTGATCGCAGCCTTAATCTTGCCTTTCCGATCCGGCAGTTCTACCAGTGGCTTCATCACATCCGTCTGGAACCCGGGCGACTGCAATGTGTTGTACACGCGCCAGAAGCCCCACATGCCTGTCACATAGTGCTGCGGAATATGGCAGTGGAATACGAATTCGCCGGCCAACGCTTGCAACCCGCCTGATCCGCCCTCGATCACTTCATCATAAATCTCCGACGGTCCGATTGATTGCACATCCAGACGATCGGACGTGTCATTGATGAGCGGGAACTTGACGGGACCATTCTTAGACAGTGTAGGGTCAAGCTTGCTTGTGCCCGGCTGTCTGGCCCAGCGAATTGACCCTCCATGCAAGTGGTGGGAGTGCACGATCTCAGAACCACCAATCATACGAAACTTGGCAGGGTCACCCAAATATGAACGCGGAATCGTGGTTGCCGGATCACCAAAAGTATAGGACCCATACCCCTGCGATTCATCGGCAAAACCGACCAAATGCTCTTGCATCTCCAGGCGAGTACCATGCGGCTCGCTCCGATAATTGAGCAACCGAGCTGCCGGCCGATAGGTGTCGGTATGGGGGTCGCGTTGGGGCAGCATCTCCCCTTTACGATTCAACAAGCGAAAAGTCTCATCTCCGGCTTCATGATAAAAAATCACAAATTCTCGAAAGTCGGAGCCAGTGGCGAGATCGATCATGGCCTCCCAACCACTTTTCATTTCCTCGCCGGTGAAGGGGCTGAGGAAGCGCGCTCCTCGCGGCTCAACCACGAGCGAGCCCAGCAACCCGAGAGAATACTGATCTCTCGTGGCATGACTATGAAACGCATGTCCTCCTTCTTGCGTATCCGGCGGAATATACCACTCGAACTCTCCGCTCTTTCCCGACGGCACCAGTGCATCCGGGTTATTGGCTGTCGCCGGCTTTCCCGTACCGGCCACCAACATCTGCGATCCATTGATGATCATGTTGGTGGGTTCACCTTCGATCTGATTTCGAAGGGTCACCCGCAGACAGTCTCCCTGATTAGCCCGGATCACCAACGGTTGAATTAAATCACCCTGCAAACCGTTCGACACCGCACCTTCAGCGAAAGTGGGATCCTCACTCTCTCGTGCCGTCTTATTCTTCGCTTCTTCCTCGCGCACCCCGGCCACGTTCTCGGTCAGCACATACATAAAACCGGGATAAAAATCCCCGAAACGATTGACCGTGATTTCGACATTCATCGCCGTCACGTCGTAGGAACGGACTGGTGCGTTGGCTGGGCATCGGCCGCCCTGCGTCACCTTCACCTTGTCCATATCGTCCGCGACGAGCAAGATCCCTTGCTGCATCGCGTGGGCACTCGCTCCCTGGAATGGTCCTCGTGTTTGAACCTGCCGCTCGATCTGCTCAACAGCTTTTGCCATCTTGTCCTGAAGAATAGGACCAGCCTGTGCGTGCACCGGCGTCACCACATCTGTTGTTGCAGGCTGAGAAACATGAGCGTCGTGAGACATGATTGCCCCTGCGGGCAGCGCCCCACCCAACAGTAAGTAGGCCGTGAGCCCGTAGATCGTAGACTGAACCGACTTCATTGAAACACACATACGTTACGCCTCCTCCTTAGGATCTCACATTGCAATTCGTCACTGTCTTCATGTCAGTCATCGCGTCATAAGTCTGGTAGGGACCGATTTTCACCGGAGGGCTCTCGAGGAGGTCGGTCCTTTCGTTCCCGCTTCCCTACCAGACAGGTCAGATACGTGATCGCACACAAACCCATTACCCTGGCGGAAGAGGTCAGAGCAAATTCCATTCCTATCGATCTCGGTATGAATGTACCTGCTATTTCTGGATATTTTTGTCGGAGCACTTTGAGGAGCAACGCGCATTTGGGACATGCTCGTCCCATAACCTATGCATTACCTATTAAAGTGACTAATTATAAAGGTGATTGTGATGGAGCTCGTAAGGTAGGAAATGGGGATGCAATGCCCCATTTAAAAGAAGCTCGCCCGATCAAAATGATCCGCGCAAGCCATGCTTCTTGACCATCCGCTCAATCGTTTTGCGATCCACACCCGCTTCACGCGCAGCTCGACTCATATGTCCCTCGTTGCGCTTGAGAAGCTCTAAGAGAAATTCCCGTTCAAACGCTTCAACGGCTTGCTGCTTCGCCTGTTTAAATGATGCGCCTTCCGGTGGCACCAGCTCTTTTTCAGTTGAGAGCACAAGACGTTCGGGGAGATGCTCGCTCCTGACCATGGCACCGTCGACCAACACCGCTGCACGCTCCATGACATTCTGCAACTCCCGCACATTGCCAGGCCAGGCATACCGCATGAGGATATCGGCTGCCGAGGAAGCAATGGTCGGCACCGCATGACCGTCAGATCGAACCCGTTGCGCAAACCTGGTCAAAAATTCATTGGCGAGGAGAAGAATATCTCCTCCACGCGATCGCAGCGGCGGAAGCATGATCGAGATGACGTTCAATCGATAATAGAGATCTTGCCGAAACGTCCCTTGCTTGCAGAGTTCTTCGAGATCTTGGTTGGAGGCGGCGATCACGCGAACATCAACAGGGGTCAGACGAATTCCGCCCACACGACGGACATGTCGTTCCTGCAACACGCGCAAGAGCCGCGCTTGAAGGTTCGCGGTCATCCCGCTGACTTCGTCAAGAAAGATCGTTCCTCCGTCTGCCGCTTCAAACAGACCAGACTTCGCGACATGTGCCCCGGTAAATGCCCCCTTTTCATGTCCGAACAGTTCAGACTCTAAGAGCGAGTCCGGTAGCGAGGCGCAATCCAACGGAATAAACGGGCGATCGACACGAAGACTCGCTTCGTGAATCAAGCGAGCAACCATTTCCTTTCCGGTACCGCTCTCTCCATAGACGAGCACGTTTGAATCTGTCGGCGCCACCCGGTTGATGAGTTTCACGACCTCATGCATGGCCGGGCTGTTCCCAACTAACCGACCGCTTTGCTCCGACCATCGGACCGGTGTGTGTCCGGAGGATACTTCGGCAAGAGAGGGTGTCACACCTCCACCATTCGACATCTTGTAATCGAACGCCCGCCGCGCCACCTGGACAAGTTCATCGCTGGTAAAGGGTTTCGTGATGTAATCAAACGCGCCGTACCGCATCGCGGTCACGGCAGTCTCCACGGTTGCATGGGCGGTCAGCAACACGACCTGTACGGACGGATCCGTTCGTTTGGCGGCAGCCAACACCTCGATTCCATCGAGTTTCGGCATTCGCAGGTCCGTCAACACAAGACCGGGGCGCTCGCGTTCGATCAGTTTGACTGCCTCGGTCGGATCAGAGGACACCACGCAATCAAACGGCACGCGGCAGAGAATTCGTCGACAGTTTTCCAGCGCCTCTATTTCGTCATCGACTATGAGAACTTTTCCTGCGATTCCCATACTTCTTCCTCAACGGTTCCGCTTCGGCCAACAGCCGGCAACGACACAACAAACTGCGCGCCTGTTTCCCCATTTTTCACCTCGATCCGTCCACGGTGGTCGGACACAATCCCATACGTCAAGAACAGCCCAAGTCCCGTCCCTTGCCCGACCGGTTTGGTACTAAAAAACGGGTCGAAGACTCGACTGATAATCTCGCCCGAGATCCCAGGGCCGTTATCCACCACTCTCATCTCGACCCACGATTTCCCATCAACCTGCAACGCCTTTGTGTGGATCGACACGATGCCGCGTGTGGCAAGGAGGCTGACCGCATCGATGGCATTGTTGATCAGATTGAGGATGACCGTCTCTAATCGATCACGATCCCCCATGATCGGAGGGAGCGACGGCGCCAACAGCAGCTCTAGCCGAACGGAAAGGGCCGATACTCGTTCATCCGCAATAGCGAGGCATGCGCGCACGACGCTATTGACATCAACAGGCTTGAGAGTCGACACCGTCCCACGCGAAAAGGTCAGAATGCTTCTTGTCACCCTCAAAATGCGTTCGGCCTGCGCTCGAACGGCCAGGAGATCACGCCGCACCTCGGCGGGCATCAGCGAGCGAGACGCATCGGCCTCCATACATTCGATACGATTCAAAATAATCCCAAGGGGATTGTTGATTTCATGTGCGATCCCGCTGGCGACTTTACCCAGCGAGGCCAGCCGCTCAGCCAACTCCAGACTTCTCATGTGCTTGGTGATTTCCTGTGTCTTTTCTTCCACGCGACGGGCCAGGTCCTGATTCAGTCCTTCGAGCTCAGCGCGCGACGCCTGCAACCGATCAGCCATCCGATGGACTGCGACGGCCAGTTCTTCAAATTCATCCCCCGTATGGATGTGAAGCGGACGATCATAAGTTCCCTGACTGATGGCTTCAACACCGGCCTGCAACAGCTGAATCGGACGGGCAATGCGCGCGGCGACATACCGCCCGATGGCCCAGAGAAGTCCCAGCATAACCAACCCGATGATCGCCAGATTTCGGAGTTGGTCGCGGATCGGTGCATAACTCTCCGCAGGCTGTTGCCGGACAAACACATGCCATGGATTATCCGGCAATCGAAGCTGAGCAACCGGCGCATACCCCACGACCGTATCGGTGGCGCCATGCCCATCATCTTCTGCGATCCCCCAACCCGGCTGCGAAGAAACAATCATCGTCATCAACTGACCCGGGATACGGTGGGCTTGCCGAGGAAGAATCGGACAGACCAGAGGGTTCCCTGCGTCGTCATACAACATGGCATGGCCCGTCTGTCCGATACGAATCTCCTTAATCATGGCAAACAGGGTATCGAATCGGTAGGAGGCTTTGACCGCCCCGATGACCACCCGTTGCCGTTCGTCAAGAATCGGCACGGCAATGTCGATCGTTTCTTCTGATGTTCGAAATGACCCTTCCTGAGCTGCGATCAAGCCGCTGACATACATCTGATCGCCGCTCCCAGCCACAACAGCTTTCCACCACGGTTCATCACTGAACGAGAAGTGGTCGGGGTCTGAGCTCGCGGCCACCAGAGCGCCGTATTGGTCTACAATGAGCAAGCCGATGACTTTATCTCCTCCTCGAACCTTCGTTTCCAGCAGGAAGCGAGAGAGGTCGACATCCAACAGATGCCCGCCGCTTTTATCCCCCTCTTGCCACAGCTTGGCCCGGTCCTCGATGACACGCCGGACATTGTTTCCTTCTATGGGATAAGAACGATTGGCAGCCTCGACAGGCTGGCGAACGCGCAACGGGGTGGATCCCAGGAGTCGAACAGTCTGTACTTCACTCTGGACCAACATCGTCACTCGATCGGCGGCTTGGATCGCGACGGCTTGCAAATTCCCTCCGATGACATCGCGGAGAGACCGCATGCCCGAGACATAGGCGAGGAGGAGTCCGATCACCAAGGGAATACATCCCACCAGCACAATGGCCAATACGATTCTTCCTCGAATGGTCCGAATTCTCATTGAGTCCTCTTTCGAGAATGCCATATTTTACGCATCGCCGGCGGGAAAACTCCATGGGGCAGGTCATCGGAA
>CAZAKX010000035.1:11279-16955 GCA_964485915.1 uncultured Nitrospira sp.
CCCGCCGTCTTCGCCGGCTCCGAGACATCCCTGACGGCCACGCGCAACCTTGTCCCCTCCTTCACCGACGTCATGTGGACCCCGAGTTTCGAAAACGTAAGCGGCTTGCCTGAAAGAGCGGCTTGGACAATACGCTCGGCGAGGCTTCCGGGAATGGCAAAAGCCATGCGGCTACAGTATGCCTGGCCCTCTTCTTTATCCGTTTGGATCACGGCATGTAGAATGCCGACAACTTCTCCTTGCGCATTGAACAGTCCGCCTCCGGAGTTTCCACTGCAGGCCGAAAGGTCTGCCTGAATCAGTCGAGTATCGACGGTTTGCAGGAATGTGTTGGTATTGCCGAGCCTCCCAAAGGCCATCGTCGGCCCCCACCCCAGCGGATAGCCGACGGTGAAGACCTCCATTCCAGGCGAAACATCCTCCGTAGCAAATGACGTCCCTGCCTGTAGTTTCGAGCGATGCTGCTCGACCACTCGATACACCACGACATCCATGAATGCGCTATCGCCCACAAGGTCGGCGGAAAGCTCGTGGAGATCATGCGTAAGGAGGCGGATCTGTTTCTGAATGATCGTCCCTGCCGAGAGATCATGTTTTTCCGCAGCATGTTTTGCCGTCATCACATAGCCATCTCGTAGGTGAAACCCGGTTCCCCGGACGGCAACTTTGCCGGGCCTTTCCGGCATGCGCTGGTCTTGGGTATCCGCCAGGATTCCCACCGTCACGTGTTTCGCTCGAAGAAATACGTCCTGGCTGAGCGGCGTTGTTTCGGCTCTGAGCTCATGGCTTGGCACTATCGTCACAACACTGACGAAGAACACAAAAAGGCCCACATATCGAACCGGCGAAGAGACGCGATCACTCATTCGACAATCCTTTCAAACGGTCCTTCCTAGCGGACCACCGTGAAATAGAATCAGGAGTGTTTCCCGCTGAAATGATCCCAGCATACCGCATCACTCTTGTTCAATTCAGCCCTCATGAACGTGCATCAAATGCGCTCCGTCTCTCTTGTAAGCCGTTGGCCCTGAGCTTATAGTCTCACACCAACAGAGCCTGAATGAACCTCCTGGACATAGCTTGATGCCGAACCGTTGCCCGTCGTCTGTACGTTCCCTGTTTCTCCTGCTCATCATAACGTACCCTACGATGGCAGCGTCTGAATCAAAACCCACTCCGGAACTGGCCAAACATTTGACTCGAATCGCTGCACTGGCCCAATCATCACCGACAGTGACCATCCCAGCCGGTTCGTTTTTGCTCGGTTCCAAGCGAGTGGATGGGGATCCGTATGGAAAGTGGACACAGTTCGACGATACGGAACTCCCTCAGCAATACGTCTGGTTGGACGCCTACGACATCGATCGTGAGGAGGTGAGTCTCGGAGAATACCTCTCCTATCTGCAGAAGAAAAAGCTGAATCCCTCCACTGAGTTACAGGCACTTATCTGGCACGTCATTACCGTCCATTTTGTTTCAGACCAGACGTTGACCCGATGGCCTGCGCTCTATGTCACATGGAAAGAGGCACAGAGCCTCTGTGCGGCAAAGCACGCAAGGCTTCCGACGGAAGCCGAATGGGAAAAGGCAGCACGCGGTTCTGCGGGCAACCTCTACCCATGGGGCGAAGCGGCTCCCACCTCCTCGCTCGCCATGTTTGGGCAGCATCACGTTCATGAAATCCCCATTCTGGCCCCCGTCGATTCACATGACGAAGGAAAGAGCCCCTATGGCCTTCATCATATGGCAGGCAACGTGGCGGAATGGGTACAGGACTGGTTCGGCTTCGACTACTATGCCTATATGCCGGAGCGTAATCCGCCTGGCCCAACCGCAGGGCGCTACAAAGGCGTTCGCGGAGGCTCCTGGAAAAGTAAGCAAGTGATGCTCCGATCGGCGACCAGAGGGGGGGCTGCTCCAGATCAACGTTCGGCAACGATCGGATTCCGGTGCGCACGATCATCGGGTTCTCCACTTCCGTAGCGATTCGCCCTCTACTCGATGCCACTCTCCGGAATGTCCACTCAAACCTACCGACGGCGAGTGAGGAAAATACGCTGATTCTTATGGTAGGATCTTGCCCGATGCGTCGGCTCTGTTGGATATTCGTTCTTGTATGGAGTCTACCGCTGTGTGTGCAGCAGGCTACAGCCCTGGAGTTTACAGCCGATCAAGTGACGAAGATCGACGGCAAGTTGCACAAAGCCTACATCTATTACCGTGATGCCATGTGGCGGATCGAGCACCATAGCACGGGACCAGTGAACGTCAGTATCGTGCGGAAGGATAAACAGATCGTCTGGCTATTACTATCAAGAATGAAACACTTCAAGACCATTCCCTACAGCCCTGACCACGACTTGAGAGTGAGTGCACAGCTGGAGGGAGAGGTCTCGCGGCAGGAGATCGGTTCGGAAGTACGCGAAGGACATCCCACGGTGCTGTATGAGGTCACGACGAAGCAAGGAGAGCGAGTCGATGCCTACTACCAATGGGTTGCCACGGATATCCAGTTCCCCATGAAGCTGGCCAAGAAAGACGGCAGCTGGATCGTCGAGTATCAACACGTAAAACTGCGCGCTGTTTCAGACTACCTCTTTAACTTACCGGTGAACTTTCAACCATTGGAAACATTTGACACACCGAAGCCCGAACAGAACGGGCCAACTATGTAATACACGAAGGAGGACGGATCGTGCGAGTTTATCGGATTGCCTTAGGCATGACACTAATGGGACTCATCGCTGTGGGGGGAGCACTTGCGCTGGACGTAGCCGATGTTGTTCGGCAGTGGACTCCTGAAGGAAAACGACTGGCGGAGGAGCGAGCTAAACTGTCGGCGCATGACGACATGATCATGATTCCTGCCGGCGAGTTTTTAATGGGAAGCGACAAAAAAGTAGATCGGAACGCCTACCAAGCCGAACTCCCGCAGCGCACAGTCTATCTGGACGCCTACGAAATCGACAAATTTGAAGTCACAACCGTTCAATTTCTGAAATACGTTCTGGCTCATGATCTGCCGCCTCTGATCGACTGGCAGTATGACGGCGGAAACTTCCAGGAAACGATGTCGAATCATCCCGTCATGCATGTATCTTGGGCTGACGCCGATGACTACTGTCGATGGGCAGGCAAACGGCTCCCAACCGAAGCAGAATGGGAAAAAGCCGCGCGTGGGCAGGATGGACGTGTCTATCCCTGGGGCAATCAAATGGCTGGATTGTCGAGATCAAACTTCGGACGGACTGGTTTGTCTGGTCCGGTACGTGATCGCCCAGAGCGCCTCTTGCTCTATCCACCGATTATCTCTGTCGACAAGTACGACAATGCCATAAGCCCATACGGAGCCTTTCAGATGTCCGGGAATGTGGCCGAATGGGTCGCTGACTGGTATGACTCCAAATACTATGCGACGGCACCCGACCAGAATCCGAAGGGACCAGAGAAGGGAACCCAGCGGAGCTTCCGTGGAGGCAGCTGGATCGACAGCACTCCGAGCGTGCGAGCCGCGCAACGCAACGGGACAGACCCTAACACGAAGATGAATTGGCTCGGCTTCCGTTGTGCACGAGATGCGAAGACTTCACCGGAAACACAGAACTAAACAACCGCTGTATCGTCTTATCGCAACGAAAACGGTCCGGATCAAGATGAAGTGGCACGGCTTTGGGCTCAGGATATGATCGCCTGAGCACGCATGGGGGAAGGCACGGATTCTGGTGAGCCTTCGCTGACTATTTCAGCGGAACATCGGCTGCACAACGGAATCCTGTCGACTCATTGCGAACCGTCGGATCACTCTCGACGCGGGTAAAGATGCGGACGGTAGGCGTTTCGTTTTGCCATCCTGCGCCGCGAATGACCTTCTTCGAACCGGTTTTTGGACCTTGCGGGTTCTTCCGCGGGCTCTTCTCATAATACTGAGCGTCATACCAGTCATTGACCCATTCCCAGACGTTGCCGGCCACATCATAGACTCCAAATGGGCTCTTGCCCGCCTCATAACTTCCAACAGGCATGAGGGTCTTCTCTCCAATCCATCGTTGATTGTAATTGAGATGCTTGGCCGTCGGTTCCACATTCCCCCATGGGAACCGTCTGTCGGATGTTCCTTTGGCAGCTTTTTCCCACTCGGCTTCCGTCGGGAGTCGTTTGCCCGCCCATGTGCAGTACGCTTGCGCATCAAACCAATCAACGTTGATCACCGGCCGATCGACAAGCGATTCTGTGATACTGTCCCCTTGCCATAGATTTCGCGTCGGATTCTTTGGGTTCTGCGGTACGCGATGCCCGGTAGACTTGACAAAGACCAGATACAAGCCATTCGTCACTTCGTACTTGTCGATGGCAAACGTATCTACAAACACCTCATGACGTGGATATTCATCTCGCCCCCCATCTCGATCTCCGTCTGGTACACCCATTGGAAACGAGCCGGCAGGAACCACGATCATCGGGGCACCATCCTTCTCGGCAGCGAACTCAACTGGATCCTGAGATGATCGGTCATCAGCGAATGAATTGACTTGACCGAACGCCAGACTCCACAGAACCGAAAGAACCACATATCCCACAACCATCGGAGCACACTCCTTCCAGGAAGTCCTAAGAGGATTGATCGTATCACACCCCTGACGAGCGATGCCGGAACCAGACCGCATCGTTGCGCCTATTCATTCAGTGCAGCGACTGTTAACAGTGCCCCCCCTGCCGTGGCTCGAACAGCATCATCCTCGTCATGCAGATTCTCTTTGAACATCTCCATCGCGCGCGCGCCCTCGACCTTCACGATCGATCGGATCGCTGCAATCCTTACGCGAGGAACAGTGTCCTGTACCAGCAGCATCAACGCCGACCGCGCCGGCTCTCGATTCACCTGCCCTGCATGCCCCAAGGCTCGTGCCACGGCAGCACGAACCGCCGGTTCTTTCGTATTGATGAGCGTTCGCACTGAGCCGGCGAGGATTTCATATCGTTCATCCAACTCGAGAAGCGCACCGATGACGAAGGCCCTCACCGCAGAGTCGCGGTCATCAAGCGCCTTCATCAGAGCCGACCGTGCGTCCGAACCCTGCATCTTGCCTAAACTCACCGCTGCAGCAATCCGCACAGGAGTGAGTGGATCCCCAAGAAGTCGCGTCAATACGGGTACAGCTTGCGCGGATGGCATATGGCCGAACCCTGTCGCGGCAGCTCCCCGCACTGATGGTTGTTTGTGTTGGCTCGCTTCCATGAGGATCTGATACAGGCTTGAGGATGATTGCTCAACTAATGCGCGAATTGCCGACGTTCGTTCATCGGGATTCGGCGCTTTCGCATACCGCACCAACAAATCGCACGCCTTTGGACGTTTCAGATGACAGAGCACCTCAGCTGCCGCCACACGCACCCGTACCTCTGGGTCCTTTAGCAGCGGTTCAACGAGTGCGACCACCGACACCTCATCTGACTTCGCAAACCCCTTGAGAACTGCCTCCTTCACTAACGCCGCCTGATCCTCCAGAGCCTGCTGAAATTTCGGCGAACGGCGTCCAGTCTCCAGCTTGGCAAGCCCTTCAGCTGCCAACGCTCTGATAAGACCCGAGCCGTCACTGAGGCCCTCCTCGAAGAATGGAACGGCGTCGGGACTCTGCCACTCTTTCAGAGCGGTATACGCCGCTCCACGCATCTGCT
>CAZAKX010000035.1:17055-24895 GCA_964485915.1 uncultured Nitrospira sp.
GCGTCGGGACTCTGCCACTCTTTCAGAGCGGTATACGCCGCTCCACGCATCTGCTCTCGCATATCTTTCGTAAGGACCACAACAAATCCAAGAGCCACTTCTCGAAGCATCACTCGATCATCCTGCTGTAATGACTGCGTAAGCTTGTCATATTCCGTGAGGGCATCTTTCGGGTTACCAAGTCTCACCAACGTGCGGATCTTGAGTCGTCGAACGTCCGGTACGCTGGATGTCTCGGTCTCAAGTTTGGCCAACTCCTCAAGAACCTTTTGGTATTTCGCGTTGTCGTACAGCGCTTGAATCTTCTGCAGGTCGGACTGCGTCCCGCCACTTGCCGGTTCGAAGATGAGAAGAACGCACGCGAGGGGGAACAAGCCCAACATAGCTCGTCGAATCAACAAGGCAATCATCCTCTACTCCGCCCGCCTCTGATTGGCCGCACTCGGTCGTTTTCTATAGCCTAGGGGCTCTTCAAAGTACATGGTGGGCTGTGGCGACATACGCACCCGCTCATATTCAAAGGACAAATCATGGTCCTGACTGACCAACTTGAGTACGATCCCCGTCTCTGCATCGACCCATTCGTAGAATCGTTCAAGACGTCCATGACGCTCCGTTTGAACGTCGAACAACCGTGCGGCTCGACCAGCTATTTCGTCATCTCCGACTACCGTCCTGCCGGTTTCTCCGACCAATTCAGGACGAACGGGAAGCACATCTTCGGTCAAAGGCGTCACCAACAATTCTTTTCGTTGCGGAAGGACATACCATATTTCTGCGATATCCGGCCTGACGATCTCAATCGCGGCAAAGCCAAGCTCGGTTCGAATGGCATATGTATACTCCAACCTGAGCCAATCGCCCTTGGCAAACACTTGTGCTCGATATTGCTTTCCATTGACTCGCTTGATGAGTGTACCGGAAAATTCAGGCTCTCCGGGAAGGTGATCGTTGCCGTGTGAACTGGAGATCGGCCAACACAGTAGGCCGACACAAACGGACGCACAAACCATCAAGCTGCAGGCGTTCCTCGCAGCATAGAGAAGCATCGGCTGTCAATGCTGGTGTTCGAGCAGGGGTTTGATATCGATGGAGTATCCCAACGATTCCAGGCCAAATCGTGGGTTATCCATGACCTTATAGGCCGTTCGATTCCCTTTCGGAGCAGGCACTGAAAGTTGCTCGACGAGTTTACCATCGGGGCGAACCACGATGGATTTAGTGATGCCAGGTCCGGTCTGTGGATGCCAGACCACCAACTGATAGGTACCAGGAGGAATCTGATCGATCTTGAACTTTCCTTCGGCGTCGGTCAGCGCATAATAGGGATTGTTCACCGCCATCGCCCAGCTTTCCATGTATGCGTGAAACCCGCATTGCATATAGAACGTGCGGCGGCCCTTGTTCAGATAGATCGGCCCGACCAGCGATTTGCCGGGAGCATGGTTATGCATCGCATGGAGATCCCCTCGTCGATGCTGATGGTTCATGACAAGCGGTGTGTTAAACAAGACACGAGCACCTGCCTCAAGCGATGTTTCATACCCTTGAATGTCGTGCATGACGGGATCCATATTAATCACTTCGACTGCATGCCCGTTCCGGACGACCGTCATAAACGGTTGGAACATGCAATCGCGTGCTTCGATCAACGGAACAGACACCTCGAACGGTTTCCCGGCCTCGACCCCTTCCAAAAGCACAATGGCATCCTTTAATCCTCCCTGATGGCCCACGACAAAGTCATGGAGTAAGCGCCACCCACGACCGTTGGAAATGCGACCACAATACGCAGGGTCGGGAAAGGTAATGAGATTGAACCCCTTCGGTTCAGGTACCGGTCCATCAAGGGTGATCGTGCCTTCGATTGATCCACCGTGCTCAACCTCGATAGCTTCATAGGCGTAACCAGGCACCATCCCTATCAATAGGATGAGGGCCCCGATTCCCAACGTGAACGACGTACTTCTTACGCTCACTTTCTTCTCCTCTTGTCAATATTCAGTGGCTCTGTTTCTCGATCATCGGATCAATTTCTTTCTTGGTTTCTTCAGTCACATTATATTGGTTATACGCATGATCGAGTACCTCGTTGACGTAGAGTCGCCCGGTCGGGGCCGCCACCACCAGTTGAGTATCGACCGTCCCCTTCGGTCCGATCGTCACTGTCTGTTCGTTGGTACTCCGGACATAGGGGTGCCACACGACGAGCTTGTAGGTCCCAGGCGGCACATCGGTGAGGGTGAATCTCCCCTGCTCATCTGTCTTGGCAAAGTATGGATTGGTGACCGCGATTCCCCAACTCTCCATATAGGCATGAAATCCGCACTGCATGACGAACACCCGTCTGCCCTTGCTCAGGTTGACCAATTGTTTCATCGGCGCACCGGCCATATGCTTGTGATACATCCCGGCGTCACTGCGATCTTTGAGATTACGCGGATGGGCCGGATTCATCGGAAGGGGAACGTTGAATAATACCCGTGGGCCAAGATGTGACGTCTCATACGCTTGGATGTCATGCATGACCGGATCCATGTTGACGACCGTCACCGGTTGACTGTCGCGCACGACGGTTGTGAATGGAACGAAGAGACAATCTTTCGCTTCAATTGTCCGTGCCCCCTCATCCTCGAAAGGTTTCCCTTTCTCAACGCCTTCCAGATAGACCAGAACATCACGAAATTCACCCTCCGGTCCAACGTTGAATGGCTGCAGAATACGCCAACCTTCACCATCAGAAATACGTCCGCAATAAAACTGGTCCGGCAGCGTCGTGAGATTGTAGCCTTTCGGCTTGGGCACCTGCCCCTCCAACTTCACGCTGCCGGTGAGGGTACCGCCATTCGATACTGTGACCTCTTTATAGGCATAGGCCGACGAATAAAGACCTAGGGTCGCGACCGCAAGAAGCACAGATTGAGTTAATTTCATTGTTCTGCTCCTCTCACCATATAGCTGTGAGTGGTCGGATCTTGAAGAAGTTTATTTTATTATACCGATATCCGGGCACGATTGCAGGGCTCATGAGACTTAATAAAAAACAGGGGAGCCGCACTTCCAGCACGGCTCCCCCTTCTCGTTCCTCCCCAGAATTCCTGGGCGTCTACTTCATCGCCGTGGGAACAACCTGAGGTTGATGTTCACTCTCCGCATGCTTAGAGCCTACTCCACCAGCACTCAACGGCTGGAGTCTGTTGTCCCCACTTGGCAGGACCCTCAAGTAGCCCCACTGCCCCGACTGAGAATACGGTAACCGCTGGTTGCTGTATACATAGTCGCCAGACAATCGATATGGCCCTCCAGCCGAAGGGATGAAGGCATCAAGAACTTCGGAACCGGAGAATTCCACGACACTGATCTGGTCCGCGCCGCGCATAAATGGCTCAATCGGCCATTCATGTTTTTCAACGCCAAACATACCGTTCTGTTCGTTGTTGACGCCGATCACATGGATGCGCACCGGATCGCCGGCATGCGATTCAATGATAGGCGTTGCCGGATCTTCAGGCTTGTCTGCCTTGCAGGGCTGAAACATCTTGCCCAAAGAACAACCTTGATCTTGCCGATACAAGTAAGGCTCAGACCGATAGTTGATACCGGTTAAACCCGCGACATTCTGCACATACGGCATGAAGCTCGTGCCGATGATGTTGTCCTCGTCCTGGAAGAACAAGGCGACATCGCGATAGTTCGGACGCATTTCGTTTCCAGGAACAGACCTGTCAATAATCACGTCGGCAGCCCAGGCATTCTTGTTCGACAGATCGACGCCGGTCTTCGGATCCCGATACTTCGACCCCTTCGGGCCGACCACGATCGCACCGAACAAGCCGTTCCGAGGATTTGTCATCACATTTCCCCAGTCCCAGACAAGGGAAGTGGTCTCCCCATTGAACGGATCGGCATAGTAGGTGTACGCCCGTTCACCACCTGGAGCAATCGTCTGATCCCCAGGATTGTTTCCGACATTGGCTCCCATTGAATCCTTCGGATCGAACGCGAGTCCGATCGCGGAGAATGAAGCCTTACTGTCCTTCATCTTATTCTTCAGATTAACCTTAACGCAGTCTCCAATATTGACTCGAAGCGTGAGTGGCATGGGTCGTGAATTTCCAGACACCTTGGCCACCTCATCCTCAAGTGCGTAAATTTTTGCATCTGGATTGGCGACCTGTATCTTCCGCTCAAAATCGACCTCAATGGCCTCCGGAGCCTTCGGGTTAAAGGTCATCGACGGATAGTCCATCGCCACCACGTTGAAACTCTTGACCGGAGCGTCGGCTGGACACACCGGCAAAGCCTTCGGGATCTCGCCTTTGTTCGAGAACCCCGCCGGCAGTTTCTTCAGATCCGACTGTTCCTTGTCATACACACGCACGATGCCCCATCCACCTTCTGACAGCTTTGAGGATCGGCCGTTAAAATGGATGAAATCGCCCGCTTGATGACGAGGACCGCCAGCCTCCGGCACCACCAAGTCATACCGTTCGGCAATGCCGACATGGATGGAGTTCTTCCGGTTGGCATCAGGCGCATACCGCTCGGTCCAAAACGTGTGGCCCGATAAAGTCCAGGTCATCGTTTCATTCATGAGGGTATGCAACAGCCGGAACACCATCGTGTCGCCCGTGTACGCCCTCAGAAGCGGCGTATAGGGATCTCCATGGATCTGACTGTTGAAGATTTGCGAGACATCCGGATTGGTCGCCAAGCGCTGGGCGATTGGTCCCGCTCGGAAGTTCAGACCACTTCCGGTGGTGTGGGTTCCGCCGTTCAGGAACGGCATCGGAGTCATGTAAATCTTTTCCGGCATGGCGAAGGATACGGTCTTCCCTGCTTCCAGCGCCACTTCAATAGGCTGCCCGGGAGGATTCCCTGCCGTCACAATATTCACGGTATGCGGTACCGTATCATGCACCTGTACCATGAGCTCACGGAAGCTGTTATTCACCCCATGCCCCACGGGCTCGTTGGTATGAATATCCGCGATAGGACCGCTGCGGATTTGTTTCCCTGTCGTTGGATCGTGATAGGTCGATCCCACCGGTTCGGCGATAAACGTCCCGAATCCACCATGCGGCCAGGTCGTCGCACCGAATGCATGGTCGTGCCAAAACACCGTTCCCACATCCGCATCCACCCAGAACCGTTGACGGACAAATTCGACCGTCACGATGTCCTTGGCTGGGTGATCGTTCTTCAACCCCTTGGATAGCGTAATCTGATCGCCCTTGATGGCTATGATGCGTGCGATCTCGTTACCCGTCACATTATCAGCGCCGACCATGATCAAGGTTCCGACGTGATACTGTTTGGCATTCTTCACCGAGATTGTCTTAGCACCCTTTTTCACTGCCGAGGTCAACACCGTATTCATCGGAGCAGGAAGCCCCTTGGGATTCTTCTTCTCGAGCATTGTGAACGGACGGACCGATTGCTCGTACGAGAATCCGGTGATCACACCGTCCGATGCCTGATTGTCGAACTGCAGGAAGTGCCAATGCGTGTTGATTTTCGACGCCTGGAAATTGGTATAGTCGTCGTCGTCCCACTCACTGGTCAACGTCCAATCCACACAATCGTAAATATTGCCGCGCACGACCAATGGATATTTGAGATCGTCATTGGCGCGAATCGCCGCTTCCTCTTCGTGCAACACATAGATCAGACCGTTCTGATCGATCACCGCAGGCTCCTTCCCTTGAGCCTTGGCAATCTTGATCGGCACCTTGATGAAATGGACATTGTAGCTTTTCCGCCCGGCATTGGTCGGACAGAGGCTCCAATTCCCCTGCTCCCCAGGCTTGGCTTGATCGAGGCTCTCTTCTCCATTGTCGTCACGCCGGATCATTTCCAACCACGGCGCCCCGACGTGATTCGGAGAAAACATCACGCGCTTACCAAAGTGCGGGGTGAGATGAGGCCACGCCACTTTCCCTGTCAGCGGCTCAAACATGATCGGGTGCCGCTTGCCCGGATGGGACGACACGTACTTGGGATTCTCAATCGTGCTTTCCTTCTCACTCATGGCACGATTGCCTTCCCACGTCCAATCCAACACCGTGGCATCATACGAGACGATCTGACCCTTCTCATCCTCCTTATGGCCTGGCTTGCCAGGAGGTGGCAACTGCATCGCGACCCAATCCTTGATCGTGATCGTGGCCGGATTGCCCTTCCAGTTGCTCTTCCCCTTCTCGATGATCTTAAATTGGGTCCCGAACCAGTCCACAGTCTGCCCGATCAGCTTATCGGACGAGATTGGTTCCTTAATACGACCTTTGCGATCAGGCAACTCACGCAGATCCGGCATCACATCGTTCCGCAAGTCGCCCTGCTGGATCGTATTGTATACGCGCCAGTAGCCCCACATGCCGGACACATAATGGTGCGCCACATGGCAATGGAAGAGGAAATCTCCTGCCAGCTGTTGACAGAGCCCCGAACCGCACTCCGTCTCCAGGTCCAACGCCTCGGACGGACCGATCACTTCCACATCGACCCGATCGGTCTTGGCACGGATGACGGGATACTTGACCGGGCCGTTCACTGCCGAGGCCCAGAGATTCATGTCATCGATGGCTCTTGGACTCCGTGGCCATCGGATGGATCCACCATGCGGATGATGGCTGTGGAACACTTCGGATCCACCATGGACAAGACGAAACTTCGCCGGATCCCCAATGTAAGATCGTGGGATTGTGGGAGAGGCATCGCCGAAGGTATAGGAGCTATACCCCATCGACTCATCCTCAAACCCAAAGTATTCATGCTGCAAATGCATGTTATTGATGCCGAATGGCTCACTGCGATAATTGATCGCGCGGCCACCAGGGCGATAGGTATCGGTCAACGGATCACGTTGGGGCAAGAAATCGCCCTTCTTGTTGAGCGGGCGGAAGGCTTCGTCGCCGACTTCATGGTAATACAAGACGAATTCTCGGAAGTCAGGACCACTCCCGTTCTTAATCATGACCTGCCAGCCGCTTGTGGCCGGAGTTGCATCTCCCGTTCCGAGCGGTTCCCAGTATGTTGAACCGCGAGGCTCCACAACGAAAGAACCGAACATTCCCATGACGGTCAGTTCGCGATCGTTGCTATAGGTATGGAATTGGCGAACCCCTTCCTGCGTATTGGAATGGATGTACCATTCCAAGTCCACAGACTTGTCTTTGCCGGCAATGGCATCCGAATTCGCGGTCGTCGCCGCCGCACCAGTATTGCTCACCACCATCGACGAGCCATGGATGTGCAAGCTGACGTCCTCGCCGCCTTCCAATTTATTGCTCAGCTTGATCTTGACACAGTCTCCCTGATTCGCACGAATCGTCAGTGGCTGAATCCACTGCGCTTGCACACCCGGAATCACAGCCCCTGGATCGAACCCCTCTTTGTCCCGTGCTTCCTTGTTCTTGGTTTCTTCAGCCCTCACCTTGTCGATATCTTCGTCCAACACGTACATGTAGCCGGGATAGAAATCGAGCCACTGATTGAGGGTGATCTCGACGTTGATCGCAGAGACGTTGTACTGCTTCACCGGCGCAGTCGCCGGACACTTGCCGCCTCCGGTCGCAGCCACCGGTTCGACCCGAGGATCGGACATGAGCAACAGATCCTGCCCGCCGGCTCCGTACTGGTGCATCATGGCCGACGTGTTGTACATACCGGTGTTGACCGCCTGTACCTGCGGATCCTTGGACATATGGTCCATGATACGCTGGTGCTGCTGCTCGACCTTTGCGGATCGATCAGCTCTTCCAGACATAGCGTCTTCGACGATCGTCTGCCCCTTGAGCTGTTCCGCCCAAGCCGGCAGCTGATGGTTCATGGCAACATG
>CAZAKX010000036.1:0-24814 GCA_964485915.1 uncultured Nitrospira sp.
GGTCCATGAAGTGATTGTACTCAACTAGGGCTTCCGCATACTCTTCTTTCTCAAAGTACGCCTCCCCCCGCTTCATGATCACATTGGGGTGGTAATGGTTGTCGACGGTATCTCCGATGAAAATTTGCTCGTCTGTTCCACTGATGACTTTCTTGAGCCCGCTCCGTACATCGCTTGGGGTAATATCACCGGCGCAGGAGACGAGAAAGAGAGACCCAAGGGTCAGACACCCGGCCAGCTGAACACGTACGGATTTGGATGGTGGATGAACCACGGATTGAAAACCGAGCAAACTCATATTCGACACACATAGCAAGGAAACAGGTAAAAATCAATCACATGCCCGATTTAGTTGACCTGTCTTAGTCATGCTCCCTATAATCCAGCGGAAGATTCGCTTTCTGTAATCTGATCAATTTCACTAGAAATGATAATGGTTTAGGACAATGCTTCGATCGCGGATCATTGGAACCGGCAGCTATCTTCCTTCCCGTGTCGTCACCAATGAGGAGATCGCCCGCATGACGGGGGTATCTCCGGCTGGTATTGAACGACTCACCGGTATTCAGACGCGTCGTTGGGCTGCAGAGCAGGAAGCGTCATCCGATATGGCCATCGCAGCAGGGCGTCGGGCCCTCGATGCCGCTGAATGTTCGCCTTCCTCTATCGATACCATCATCTTGTCCACGACATCTCCCGATATGGCATTTCCGTCAACCGCGTGTTCCGTTCAGCGAGGCTTGGGATGTCGGCAGGTGGGGGCCTTTGATGTGTCTGCGTCCTGCTCGGGATTTTTGTACGGTCTTTCCATGGCGCAAGCCATGATCCAGAGTAGTCATGTGCGGACCTGTCTCGTGATCGCGTCAGAGGTGAAGTCGCGATCCCTCGATCACCAGGATGAGGCGACGGCACTGTTGTTTGGTGATGGTGCTGGAGCCGTTATCGTTCGAGGTGAAGAGGATCGCGACCCGGAGTGGCGAGGGATTCTCGGCACGAAGTTATATGCCGATGGGGCACACCATGGACTCATCCGTGTTCATAACGGAGGATCGAGAGTGCCGTTGTCGTCCGATACCTTGAAAACGGGGGGGCATATGCTCCGCATGCGGGGGGCACCGCTCTTTCGGTTGGCTGTTCGACGAGTGGAGCGTGCGGTGATGGATGTCTTGAAAGAATTCGGCGTTCGTACAGAGGATATTAAGCAGGTGGTTCTCCATCAGGCGAACGGGCGCATCTTGTCTCACATCGCGGATCGCCTGGGTGTCAGGACTGATCGCTTGGCATCGGTGATCGAACGGTACGGCAATACGTCTTCGGCGTCTCTTCCGATCGCGCTCGATGATGCGGTACGCAGTGGAAAAATCTTGCCAGGAGACTTGGTACTCCTTGGCAGTTTTGGCGGCGGTCTGACATGGGCCACGAGCCTGGTTCGTTGGTAAAGGGTTCGTAGGCAATCGAAACCTTCGTAAGCAAGAAGATCGCGATGGTGCCTGCTCGATGATAGGGAAGCTCGCACGAGCGTTGTTCATCCCAAGAGGTCATCCTGGTTCTAGATCTTGCCTGCTTCGGCCATAGAACCGGGGCCGCGAGCCTTGCCTCCAAGCGGCAGGCGAACGACAAAACGACTGCCCTGGGGATAATTCGCCTCCACCCATACATGCCCGCCATGCCCTTCGACGATGTGTTTCACAATCGCTAAGCCCAACCCTGTTCCCCCCAATTCACGCGAGCGCGCTTTGTCGACACGATAAAAGCGTTCGAAGACACGAGGTCGGTCTTGTTCCGGGATCCCGATCCCAGTATCGGCGACGCTCAGATCAATGGCCGCCGCCGGTCGCTGGGAGATCCCTGAGGAGGGGGCCAAGGTGGCGCTGACCGTGATGGTTCCTCCCGCTGGCGTATACTTGATCGCGTTATCGAGCAGATTGGTCAAGACTTGTGCAAGCCGGCCTTCATCACCTGCCACAGGGGGGAGCGACGGCATGATCGCTGTGATGAGGTGATGGCGTTTCTTGTCGGCCATCGGTTTCACCATCGAGAGTGTTCGCTCCATCAGCGCTAGCAGTTCAAGCGGTTCTTCTTTCAAAGAGACCCGGCCTGATTCGATCTTCGACAATTCCAGTAGGTCTTCGATGATCAGATTCAGCCGATCGCTCTGTTTGAGGATGATGTCCAAAAAATTCCTGGACGCAACAGGATCGTTCGTGGCGCCGTCGAGCAGAGCCTCGACATACCCGTTGATGGATGTGAGCGGAGTACGGAGTTCGTGGGAGACATTGGCCACAAAATCTTTCCTGATCTTCTCCAACCGCCGCAGCTCCGTAATATCGTGGAAGACCAACACCACACAGGCTTCATTCTCTCGCTTTCCCCCTGCAGGGGAGGCTTCAATCTGCAGGCACCGCCCTGTCAGCGGCAGCACAATTTCATCCTGATGATGCGCGGGTGACCGCAAGATGATGGCCACTAATTCGTTGAGCTGTTGATGGCGAAAAAGGTCCGTGCAGGGGCGGCCGCGCGTTTCGACACGAGAGATGCCGAACATCCGTTCCAGCGCCGGATTGACCTGCAAGACATGCCCGCGATAGTCCAAAACCATGACGCCTTCAACCATCGATGTCAGGACGGCCAGGAGTTGAGTGCGATCTTCCGACAGTTCGTCGACCTTGGCCTGGAGCTGGGCGGTTATGTCATTCAGTGTAGAGGCCAACAGGCCGACTTCATCTTGTGCGGTTGTTCTGATGCGGAGGGTGTGGCTACCGGTACCCAGTTGGCGAGCAGCCACGGCGATATCCGAAAGTGGCTTGGTAATGCTGTGTGCCAACCAAACGCTGAGTATGAGGGCGACGAGGATTGCCAAGCTAAGCGCCAGAAGAAGATGTTGCCGTACCTCCGAGAGTTCTCGGTCAAGCCCGACCATCGGGAGCCCTACCCGCAGGACCAGCGGGACAGTCTCCTTGGTAGGCTGCAGGAGAACGGCACGATACATTGTCCGTTCCCCGGTGATGCGACTGGTGCGGATGTCACGCCCCTGTCCTGTAGAAATGGCCTGATCGATTTCCGGGCGAATGTTGGGATCTTCGCTGGCGGAGAGCTCGGTACCTTGGACGGCGCTATCAGCGAGGATGGTTCCATCAACGGCGATCAATGTCACCCGGGCCACGGCTCGGGTGCCGAGTTCGCGCGCGGTGTCCTGAAGTTGAGTCGAGGGTAAGGATGAATGCTCTTTGCCAAGAAGAGGCTGGAACCCATATTCGACGAGTTTGCTTTTTGCCTCCAGCACCTCCCCCAATTGCGCCAAGCGCTGTCGTTCGAGGGCTTGGACTGTCATCACGGCGGCGATCAGCAGGCCACAGACCACTGCCACCAGCGTTCCGAGCATGACCTTCCAGCGGATCGACCACGTCATTCTGGTTCGTCTACATCTTTCAGTTTGTACCCGAGTGATTTGACGGACACGATGGCTTCTTCAAGGAGCGGGAGTTTTTGTTTAAGTCGACGGATATGCACATCGACGGTTCTCGTCGTTCCATAATAGTCGTATCCCCACACGGCATTGAGTAACACCTCGCGGGTGAGCACGCGACCTCGATGGCGAAGTAAATGCTCGAGCAAGCCGAATTCCTTGGCGGTCAAGAGCACTTCTTGTTTACCCAGGTTGACTTCATGGCGGGAGAGATTCATCGTGAGGGTCTCATAACGGTAGAGGTTAGGCGCGGTCTCAGGTGTGCGCTCGACGCGCCGTAGTAGGGCCTTGAGGCGGGCGACCAGCGTTTTCGGGCTGAAGGGCTTGGTCACGTAGTCATCCGCTCCCAATTCCAGCCCGACGATCGTGTCCGATTCTTCGGCCTTGGCCGTCAGCATAATGATAGGGAGCATCGCGGTGTCAGGAGCAGAACGCAGACGCTTGCAGACTTCCAGGCCGTCCATCTCCGGCAACATGAGATCAAGGACCACGAGATCGGGTTTATCCTCCGTGACTTTCTTCAGGGCTTCGAGCCCGGTCATTGCGACGACGGTTCGAAAGCCTTCTTTCTCGAGGTAATGTTTGACGAGGTGCAGAATATCCCGTTCGTCTTCGACGATCAGAATTTTCTTGTGCGTAATGTTACCCATGCGGATCTCAGCGTACGGGGGAGGGAAGAGGCTGTCAAGTAACCGTGGTAAGGCGGTGGTTGAGAATGGCTCACAGCAGACATCGTCGATCGATGGTTCGAATGGTGGTGAGTTGCCTGTCGTTCCAGATTACCGTCCTGCTCGGTTCCTCGTTCCCATGTCAACGAGAATTCCACAGAGATCGATGAAGACTCTGACGTTGCCCGTTGTATCCTTGCGTGCGACCGTGAAGATGAGGTCGGATCCTGGATCTGCGTAGAGAATGACTTCCTGACTTCCGAAATACCGCACTGGAAATTCAGGCTCGGCGATCTCTGCTGCACCGTTGAGTGCAACCGGATAGATGCCTGTGCTTGATCCTGTTGTAACGTGGACTGCGTAAAAAAGAGGTTGATGGGGATGCCCAAACCCATTGATGCCGAGAAATTTGACATGAAACCGCTTTTTGGCCGGTACCGTACAGATGACGACTTCCTTGATACTTTCTCCACCACTCAGATTGACGGCCGCTCCAGTTTGAAAAGGTCGTTGAGCCATAAGGGGCCTCCTTTTCGATATGTAGAAACGGAGAGGGAAATGTTTCAAGTCTCCATAAATGGAACTAAGCGCTTAACAGGCAGCGAGCGTACGAGGGAGGAAGGAGAGAGTCAAGTGGATGGGCAAGGGATCTGAAAGGTGGGAGCGCATTTCAGCCGATATTTTCATCGCGTGATGCAGCTCTTTATGAATGATGTGTGTGGATTCGGGCGTTCCGGTATGATCCCAACTATGAATGGGAGCAAGGTGGCTCCCACGGAGATGGCGGCAATTCTGTTGACGGGCCCCATGGATCTGACGTATCGTGACCCTCATCCTGATAAGACTTCTTTGTTCGAGCACTGAGCTAAGGAGCGACGACGACCATGAAGATATACCTCGCCAATCCCCGTGGGTTTTGCGCCGGTGTTGATCGGGCAATCGAAATCGTGGAGCTGTCTCTCAAGAAATATGGCGCTCCCATTTATGTGCGCCATGAGATCGTCCACAGCCGTCATGTCGTGAAGTCGTTGAGGCACAAAGGCGCGGTCTTTGTGGAAGAGCTGAACGAAGTTCCAGAGGGATCGGTTGTCATCTTCAGCGCGCATGGAGTCGCCAAGTCCGTCTGGGAGGAAGCCAATCGCCGACGTTTGCACGTGATTGATGCGACCTGCCCGCTGGTGATCAAAGTCCATAACGAGGTGAACCGCGATTATACGCAGGGGTATGAGCTGATCCTCATCGGACATGCCGGACACCCGGAGGTCATTGGGACGTTGGGCCAGGTCCCCGACAAATTTCACCTGGTGTCGTCTGTAAACGATGTGGAAAAGCTACAGGTCGAGAACACGGTTAATCTGTCGTATGTCACGCAAACGACGCTGAGTGTGGATGAGTGTCGAGACATCGTCGGCGCGCTGCATCAACGGTTTCCAAACATTAAGGGACCACATCAGGAAGATATCTGTTACGCGACACAGAACCGACAGAATGCGGTTAAGGAATTGTCCCGCCTCGTGGATGTCATTCTGGTCATCGGCTCGCCGAACAGCTCCAATTCCAACCGGTTGCGGGAGTTAGGGGAGCAGTGCGGCATTCCATCTTATCTTATTGATTCCGCCGCGGACATCAATCCGACATGGTTGGAAGGGGCCAAGGCGGTCGGGATTGCTGCCGGCGCTTCAGCGCCGGAAATTCTCGTGACCGAAGTGGTGGCGTTCTTGAAAGTGTCGGAACCATCCGAGGTTGAAGAGCTGACGGTTATTGAGGAAGACGTCGAGTTCCTTCTGCCGAAGGAACTCGTTCAAATAGAATCCTCTAAGAGATCAGTTGCCGGCATTGCCGGCTAGTTTGGTCGCAGGCAAGATCCTTACGCATCTTGCATACGGCAGCCATGCCAGAGCTTTTCCTAGAAGCACCCCATAAATTGTAGCCACAGCCCCATACTACCCTATTGGCTGTGTTTTATTTTGATTTCTTGAAATCCCTATGGTACAAGGGCCGGAAATTTTTGTTTCCTCATGAGAACGCTTCACGTGTGCATGAAAAGGTGAATTGATGCACTTGAAATCATTGAATATGTTGGGCTTCAAGTCGTTCGCAGAGGCCAAGATTGAATTTCCCGAAGGGGTCACTGCAGTGGTAGGCCCCAATGGGAGCGGGAAGAGCAATGTCGTCGATGCCATCCTGTGGGTACTGGGTGAGCAGAGCACCAAGACGCTCAGAAGCGAAAAGATGGAGGACGTCATTTTTAACGGCACCGAAGTCCGAAAGCCGTTGGGCATGGCAGAGGTCTCGCTGGTGATCGGTGGGTTGGATCAGGCGGTTATGAAACTGGATGGAAATTCAGGGCTTCCGAGTGAATTGACTGAAGTTCAGGAGCTGATGATTACCCGCCGTCTGTACCGCAACGGCGAGAGCGAGTATCTCATCAATAAGATTCACTGTCGGCTGAAAGATATCCGTAGCCTGTTGCTCGATACGCGCGCCGGCAGCAAAGGGCATACCGTGATCGCACAGGGACAGATCGATCAGATCTTGAACGCCTCACCGCAAGATCGACGTGAGCTCATCGAGGAAACTGCCGGTATTGTTCGCTACAAGAAACAGAAGGCCGAGGCGTTGAGAAAGCTGGAAGCGACGCAGCAAAACCTCTTGCGCGTTCGAGACATTGTGGCAGAGGTCAAGAAGCAGCTCAATTCCCTGGAGCGGCAGGCACGCCAGGCGCGCACCTATCAGACCTTGCAAGGTGAAGCGCGTGAGATCGAAGTGATCTTGTTAACGAGAGAGTTCAGGACACTGCGGCAGGCGTTGCAGGAGGTCGAAAGCGAGGTTCTGAATCTGGATCAGCAGGAATCGGAGAAAGCGGCCGAACAAGCTCGGTTCACGACAGAGCTCGAACAGGCTCGCCTCGATGCGATCGCCACGGCGGATTCCATCGGGAAGATTCGAGAGGCGTTGGCGGGTGTGGAGCAGCAGCAGGCGCATGCGCTGACTGCGGCGGAGGTTGAGCGCAATCGTGGGCAGCTGTTCAGCCAACAACAAGTTCAGGAGTCGGCTGAGCTGGAAGAGCTTGTCCGTTCACAGGAGCGGGTGGCCGGAACACTTCAGGCCATTGAGTCTTCCTTGGTCAGGCTCGAGGAGGATGTCACGTTTCGAAATCAAGTTCTCGAGGAGCTTGATCAGGAGATGACACAGTTGCGTGATCAGCGTGCAATGGCTGTTGCAGAAGAGGAGCGAGGGCGTAAAGATGTGCTGCAACTCGCCGTGCTTGTCGCCAACACCGAGCAGAGCATCTCGCAGTTGGCACAGCGGATGGAGGGGTTCACCAACCGCGCAACCCGGTTGACCGTGGAGCGAGATGAGCTTCAGAGTCAACGTGAATCCTCGATCGCTCGTCACGAAACATTGCGCGAAGAATATGGAACTGCGGACCGTCTCGTTGCGACGCTGCAAGCGGACCAACGCGCCGTGAAAGAGGAAGTAACTCAAGCGGTCGGGCTCATGCAGTCGCTGGGTCAGGTGATCTTGCGGCGTTCTGAAGAACTCGCTGGCGTGGAGTCGCGCCTAGAGGCGCTGCAAAGTGTGGTCCGCGAGGAGATGGGCTACGGCCGGCAGGGAGCAGATCAGGGGCCGGCTCTGAAGTCTTGTGAAGGGGTGCGTGACGCGGTCGCCGAATGGCTGGTGATTCCCTCTGGGATGGAGCGAGCAGTTGAAGCGGTGTTAGGGGAACGTGTTCGTGGGTGGTTTGTCGATGAGCCGTCCGTTGGGCGGCGATTGATCCGGTTTCTGCAGGAAGAGACGTTGGGCAGGGGCAGCTTTATCCCACAGCGTCCGCGTTGGGCAGGGGGCCAATCTCAGGACTGGTGGCCGGCAATTGCCACTGAGCCGGAAGTCGTCGGACGGGCGGTGGATCTGATTCAGACCGATGCGGCGCGAACGGTTGCTCGTGATTCGTTATTCGATCGAGTCGTGATCGTTCGCTCGTTGGACCACGCGCTCCAGATGTGGGAGCGCCATGCTTGGACAGCTCCGACCGGTCCGATCCTGGCGACGCTGAACGGTGACGTGGTGGATGCGTCCGGCATCGTGACGGGTGGTCAGGTGCAAGGCACGCCGGGTTTACTTGAACGCCGACGAGAGGTGCTTGACCTTGAAACCAAGCGGCAAGTGCTGGTGATGGAACTTGATCAGTATAAGCAGCAGCGAGAGGTCGTACATGCCCAGATCCAGGAGCTGACCGAGCGCGACCGTCAGCTTGGAGATTCGCTGCGTGAAGCCGAAATGCAAAATCTGTCGTTGCGCAAAGACGAAGAAAAGCTTCAGCATGTGCTGGCCGACCTTGATCATCGACTCAACGCGGTGGATACAGAGATTCAGGAAGGTCTGCGTGAGCGCGAGCAGCTGGAACAAGAATCACAGTCGGTCCACGCTCAATTGGGTCAGTGGATCACAGAAAAAACCGGGCATGATACGCTGTTATCGCGGGTACGTGAGGGACTTGGGCTGCTCGATCAGAACTTGAGAGCACATCAGGAACGTGTCACGGAGGCCAGGCTAGCTGCTGAGGGACTGCGGGCTAAACGAGAGCATGAGCAGCTGAATCGGGCTCGGGTAATGCAACAAATTCAAGAAACAGAGGATCGGCGTCGAGTATTGGGCGAGCATCTCGATAGTCTGAAAAGCCTGATCGAGCAGAGCCAGGCTGAACAAGCTCGCCAAGAAGCACGTTGCCGAGAACTTGGCGTGACCGCAGGGCAAGTGAAGGAAGACCTGGTAGCCGCTCAAGAGCGACACGCGCAACAGACGGGGGCCAGTCAGGCATTGGAGAGCAGCCTCGATGAATCACGGCGAGGAATGTCTGCGATTCGTGACGCGCGCATGACGGTCGAGGTTCGTCGTGCTGAGATTCGCATGCAATTAGGCACGGTCGAAAGCACCTTGTCGGGCACCTATCAACTTGATCCATCGACACTCATTGATGTATCTCCAGCACCGAGCGAGTCCTCGCCGGAGAGCCAGGTTGCAGCTGAACAGGAAACCGTCGAACGATCCGACATCGAGTTGAAGGAGCAGTTGCAGAAACTCCGTGACCGGCTCGATCGTATGGGGCCGATCAATTTGGCCGCGATCAGTGAGCACCAAGAACTTGAGGAGCGCCACACGTTCTTATCGGCTCAGGAGCAAGACTTGTCGAATTCGATCGCATCGCTCAAGGAGATCATTCAGCGGATTCACCGCACGACCAAGGAAATGTTTGCGGCGACGTACGATGAACTACAGCAGAAGTTTACCGACGTGTTCAGTCAGTTTTTTCCTGGGGGGCGGGCCGAGTTGCAGTTGGTCGAGGAAACTGCGTCGGAAAACGGCGAACCGTCCGGCAGTGAAGAGCCAGGTATTGAAATTGTTGCGCAACCACCCGGAAAGCGTCTGAAGAGCATTACCATGCTGTCGGGCGGCGAGAAGACACTCACGGCGATGGCGCTACTGTTTGCGAGCTTTCTCATTAGGCCGACGCCGTTTTGTTTATTGGACGAAATCGATGCTCCGCTTGATGAGGAAAACATTGGGCGGTTTACGGCGGTCTTGAAGGATTTGGCGCAGAATGCTCAATTCCTCGTCATCACCCATAACAAGCGAACGATGAGCATCGCGGATTCTCTCTTTGGCGTGACGATGGAAGAACCGGGTGTCTCCAAGCTGGTGTCGGTGAGGCTCGGAGAGCTACAACCAGCCTAGGGATTCACCTCGCGTACAGCATTGTCACTTGCCGTGGCTGGGTGGATCAGAGACGCCCATTTATGCTTCTTCCAGCTGAATCGTTTCCACACGGACGTTGGCGACTCCTTGTTCGGCAAATCCAAGTTGTTCGGCGGCCCCTCGGCTCAGGTCGATGATCCTTTTTCCGGAATCGGGATTGTGGTCGCTGGGGAAGGGGCCACGGTCATTCACTCTCACAACGATCGATCGTCCATTCTCTAGATTCGTCACCTGGACGTGAATGGGAAGCGGTAGATATTTATGCGCCGCTGTCAGTGCTCTGGGGTTGAATAGCTCGCCGTTGGCCGTCATGTGACCTCCTTGCTGGCGCCTGGTTTCTTCTCCATACCACGACGCCAAACCCGTCTCTTCGTACGTCTGTGCGCTGGCAAGGGTCATCGGCACATAATGACGGCCCTTGACGGTATAGGGCGCGTTCTTTACTCGTCCAAGACGAATCGCCTCCTTGACGGGGAGCCCATCGATTGTCTCGAGGTCGTCCCTCATCAACGGATATTCCAATGGAGCGCGGACAACTTCAAAGGTGAATTTCCCAATCTGATAGACGAGTTTGGTGGTTGCCTTTGTAAACTGATAGGTTCCTCGAACGACCCATATTGTGCCTTTGACCGTCTTCTTGGCGACACGGTAGCCCGTCTTGATTGCCGAGAAGGTGGTCTTGATCGCTGAAAAAGTACCTTCGATCACCGAACAAGACGTGAGGGTCAGAAAAGTGGGGAGGAGAAGCAAGGGAAGGGTAAGCCGAGACGTACGGGAATGTTCGCAACACCTTCCCATGGTTGAAGGACGGGGATTCATGAATATCCTTCCATCTAGATTGGTTCCGGTGTGTACCTCTTCATTCCGCTTATGTTCATCTCTCTCATGTGCATACCATCTGCCGTCTCATGCACATAGTCCGGGTGGCGGGGGAAGAATTTCTCTTCTTCGTATGCGGGGAGCGTGACAATAGCCCAGCCGCACCATTTTGTGAAGGCTGTTTGATTCACAATGGTACACAATGTGACCTGGCTCAAGGCCACAACTCTCTCTAGCAATTCGAAAAAGTTTCAGACCAGCTCAGTGAGTCGCTCACCTGTACCTGCGAAAGCAAGGCGAATCGTAAAGGGAGAACGTATTTCCGATCAACGGCTTACAGTACGAAAGGACCGTTAATCCAGCAGAGATGCCGGCTCATTTTCAGAAAAGATGGTTTCGCTATTTGAATATCACGGCATGCGGTATTTTTGTTGCATGGCGTAATGGTTGGTAAGAGTTAGAGTTTACGATTTCTCAGTTCTAGTAGGGGCAACGTATGCCGATCTCGAGGAGACAATATCACAGGCAGTATCTGCAATCGGTCAGCTACCTCGCCTTCACCGATGCCCGAGCAAAGGAGTTGTTCGCAACCGAGCGCGATGGTCGAAATCCTCGGCTTGTGAACCGTGGTGAAATGGAGGACCAGCCGAATGATGCGCTGGCGCCCGCCAGAGGAATTCTGAATGGACTGCGCATCTCGCTCCTGTTGTGGAGCGTTATTGGCCTCGCCTTCTTCCTGACATAATAACATCCAACCAAGCCCTATTTTTCTACGACGAGCTTACACATTCTCATGGATGTGATGATCAAGCCGTGAAGTGTCGCGACGACCAATTGCAGTCTCCTGCAGTCTCGCCTGAAGGCATTTTCTGATCATCAGCACTCGCAAAAAATATAGGTACATCAGGCACTTCCCACCTCCGTTGCTTGACTCATTTCTAGGTGTCTGTTATATAAGGCTGCGGTACGTTTGTGTACTGTGTACGTTGTGAGGAAACGTATTAAGGGAGACCTGCTATAGATGTCGGTCTTTCGCCTGCCGCAGTTATTTCTTTTGAGTCCTAACCATTCATGAACATCATCAAGGCGTTTTTCAATCGCCTCTCTGATAGCTTGCTCTCCAATGCGCAGGGACGTTTCGACCCTGCGACGGAGTTTACGCCGGTTGCTTCGCTTCGGTTAGTGTCGGATAAGCCGGTCGTTCTGCCGTCATTGGATTCTTCGACGGTTCGAAGGCCAACTGCTCATGCTGTCAGTCAACCTGATGCGGTGGATGACGCGATCAGGCGGAGTCAGTCGTGGTTTTTCAGTCGACAGCATGCGGAGGGATACTGGGTTGCCGAGCTCGAAGCAGATACGACGCTGACTTCCGAATATTTGATGCTTCGCCGATTTCTCGATCGGGTGGATCCTGCACGGGAGCAAAAGGCCGTCCACTATCTTAAAACGACACAGCTAGCCGATGGGGGATGGCCGATCTATTACGGCGGGCCGGCCGAGATCAGTGCTTCGGTCAAGGCCTATTTTGCGCTTAAGCTGAGCGGTGTGTCGGCGGACGAACCGTTC
Source organism: uncultured Nitrospira sp. (assembly GCA_964485915.1). Taxonomy (GTDB): domain Bacteria; phylum Nitrospirota; class Nitrospiria; order Nitrospirales; family Nitrospiraceae; genus Nitrospira_D. The sequence continues at coordinate 12,277 of CAZAKX010000036.1, forward strand.
ATGATCCGGGCCAAAGAGCGAATCCTGGCGATGGGCGGTGTCCTGCAAGCGAACGTGTTCACCAAGATCACGCTGGCGTTGTTCGATCAGTATGATTGGGAAGGCGTTCCCCACATGCCTGTTGAGATCATGCTGCTCCCAAAGAAATTCTACTTCAGTATCTATGCCATCTCGTATTGGTCCAGGGCGGTCTTGATTCCGTTGCTCATCGTCTTTGCCCACCGACCGGTCTGCCAGATTCCGCACGAGCAAGGCATCGACGAATTGTACCCAATCCCTCGCGAGGCAGTGCGCTATTGGAATTATCCTCCGTTCAATAAAGACCAGGCGTGGCTTACGCCCCATAACGTCTTTGTGGCGTTGGATGCGATGCTGAAGTTATATGATCGGATGCCCATGCGGGTGCTGCGGGAGAAGGCGCTTCATAAAGCCGCCACCTGGATGTTGGACCACCTCAAGGGCTCTGGCGGGCTTGGTGCGATCTATCCGGCAATGGCGAACTCCATCATGGCGCTCGAGTGCTTGGGCTACGATGCGGATGATCCACTGGTCGTCAAGGCGCTTCGTGAGATCGAAGAGTTGGAAGTCTACGATTCCGTGAAGGTCGACGGTGAGGTGCGTCCCACGCTTCATTTGCAGCCATGTTTTTCTCCCGTTTGGGATACGGCGTTGTTGACCAATGCTCTGGTTGAGGCGGGAGTTCCGCAGGATCATCCGGCGCTCCAAAAGGCCGGTCGCTATTTAATGTCCCGGCAAACGAAAACGGTGGGAGACTGGATTATCTCTTCGCCGCATGCGGAACCGGGTGGATGGTACTTTCAGTTCGAGAATGAACTATATCCCGATGTGGATGATTCGGCCGTGGTCATCATGGCGTTGTCCAAACTGAAACTTCCCGAGCACGAGCGGGACATCGATGAATCCATTGGTCGTGGCATGCGGTGGGTGCTGGCGATGCAGGGTTCGGACGGCGGATGGGGTGCGTACGATAAAGATAACAATCGAGTGGTGTTTAATTATATTCCGTTCGCCGACCACAAGGCGCTGTTGGATCCCAGTACCGCTGATTTGGCCGGGCGATGTTTGGAGATGCTTGGCGCGTTAGGGTATGACCAGACACATCCTGCCGCTGTGCGGGCTCTGGCGTTTCTGAAGAAAGAGCAGGAAGAGGACGGCAGCTGGTATGGACGGTGGGGTGTCAATTATATCTATGGAACCTGGTCCGTCTTGGCGGGACTGAGAGCCATTGGCGAAGATCTTTCGGCGTCCTATATTCAACGGGCTGTATCCTGGCTGGAGTCGAAACAGAATCCAGACGGTGGTTGGGGCGAGTCGTGCCTGTCGTATAATGATGTCGAGCATCACGGGCAAGGGGAAAGCATGCCCTCCCAAACCGCATGGGCATTGATGGCGCTCATGTCGGCCGGAGCGATCGATTCTTTCAGTGTGGCGCGTGGGGTGCAATTCCTTCTTCGTCACCAAAAAAAGGATGGATGCTGGGAAGAGATTGCCCATACTGGGACCGGATTCCCTCGGGTGTTCTATCTTCGGTATCATTGGTATTGCCAATATTTCCCCTTGTGGGCCTTGGCGATGTATCGGAACCTCCGTTCTCGAGGGAAGATGCGGGCCGATGAACTTCGCCATCACATCCAAGGAACTGACTCGTACCGGTCCGAGCATTGACCTCCGCCGATTCTGTTTCCCCGCTCTTTTCAGGTTCTGTGCCGGAGAAGCGAACCGCTATTTTTGCTGCGACCCCGTGGGAAATGAATGCGGTTCAGTCAGCATTCCCTCCTGGTATAGAACGATGTCTCGACGGTGTCTCCATTCACATACATTCCGTAGGAAACAGGGAATATTGGTTGGTTCGAACCGGTGTGGGGTTGGAAAAAGCACGGCACTGTGCCAGCCAACTCTTTGGCACCCAATCTTTTGATCTCATGGTGTCGACGGGATTTACCTGTGCGCTCGTTGAAGCTGACATCGGAGCACTGTTGGCAGGACTCGAAGTCGTGCAGAGAACGGGGCAAAGTTTACAAGCGTCACAGGCCATGGCTGTGACGGGTGCTGAGCGGGAGCTGGCGCTGGCATTTGTTGAAACCATAGTGCCGCCTCGGTTCATTGGGAAGTTTGTTTCCACGGATCGTGTGGTTGGCAACGCCAGGGACAAGCGAGAGTTTGCGGAGAGCACCCACGCGATTGGGCTCGATATGGAGAGTGCGGCCTTGGCTGCTGAAGCGCAACGAGCGCAGGTTCCTTTTTTGATCATTCGATCGGTTTCCGACCTTCTCGACGAAAATCTCCCGCTTGACTTCAATCTGTTTCTCAGGCCCACTGGATGGCTCAAAGGAATTGGGGCGGTCTTGGCTGCCCCGTCGTGCCTTTGGGGGCTTGGTCGGCTTCGGCGGCAGAGTGCAGCCGCGGCGCAAGCCTTGACGGAATTTTTCCGGCGCTATACAGCAGCCATGGCAACCAATCCACCACAGCAAAAACTCTCGCCGATATCACAATGAGATTTCCGGAAACCATCGGACGATGGGTTCTCACCTATGTGACTGAAATGGGACGGATGCTGATCTTCGTGGCCTCGTCCTTCGCCTGGTTAGCACGTCCGCCGTTTCGGCTTACGCAGATCGTTAAGCAGCTCCACTTCATCGGATACAAATCGACGTTTGTCGTCGTGCTGACTGCGGCCTTTACCGGCATGGTTTTGGCGCTGCAGGGTTACTACACGTTACGGAAGTTCGGCTCCGAAGGATTGCTGGGTTCCGCGGTAGCACTCAGTATGATTCGTGAACTGGGGCCGGTACTGGCCGCGCTCATGGTGACGGCTCGAGCTGGTTCGGCTATGACGGCGGAGATCGGGATTATGCGGATCACGGAGCAGATCGACGCGCTGGATACTATGGCCATCAACCCTCTTCAATACCTGATCGCCCCAAAACTCGTCGCAGGCTTAATAGGGGTTCCGCTGCTTGTCGCAATCTTCGATGTGGTGGGAATCTACGGCGGCCATTTGGTTGGGGTGGACTTGCTCGGGGTAAACTCCGGCTCGTATTGGAACTCGATCGAGTCTGCGGTGGAATGGAAAGATGTCTATGGCGGCATCCTCAAATCCATCAGTTTCGGGCTGATTATCAGCTGGGTTTGTTGCTATAAAGGGTTCTATACCAGGATGAGTGCCGAGGGCCTCGGCACTGCCACGACCGAAGCTGTCGTGTTGTCGTCGGTCGTGATTCTCGTGTGGGACTATTTTTTGACGTCGGTTCTTTTGTAGCCATGTTGAAGCTTGTCGGTGTGACGAAGACGTTGGGTGGACAACCGGTCCTACGAGGAATTGATCTGGCTATTCCTGAGGGGAAACTTACAACGATCATCGGTCGAAGCGGAGAAGGGAAGAGTGTCCTGCTGAAGCACATGATCGGTCTATTTCAGCCGGATTCCGGAGAAGTTTGGGTCGATGGGGTGGAGATTTCACGACTTCGTGGACAGGCCTTAAACGAAGTCCGGAAACGGTTTGCGATGTTGTTTCAGGGGGCGGCGTTATTCGATTCGTTGACGGTCTTTGAAAATGTCGCGTTTCCCCTTCGAGAAAAGCTCCGCATGAAAGGCGGTGAGGTAACTCGCCGGGTGGAAGAGAAGCTTGAGCAGGTCGGATTGGCAGGCATGGGGCACAAGTTTCCCGCTGAACTGAGCGGAGGCATGCGCAAGCGCGCCGGTCTGGCTCGTGCGTTGGTGATGCAACCGGAAATTATCCTCTTCGACGAACCGACCACCGGGCTCGATCCGCTTATGGCCAAATCGATCCATGATCTCATCACAGGTATGCAGCGGAAGTTTGGGTTCACCGCTGTCATGGTGAGCCATGAAATTCCCGAGATCTTCGGCATTTCCGATTATGTGGCGATGTTGAAGCAGGGGAAGATTGCAGCGATGGCCGAGCCATCCGAGTTTCAACGAACAACGGATCCGGAAATTAGAGAATTCATCTCGGTCGGTGGGACGGTGCCGCTGACCAGCGCGGTCCTCGCAAGGTAGAGGAGTTCCCGGATGGACAAGAGCAAACTGGAATTGGTCGTGGGCGTGTTTGTTTTGGTAGGAATCGTCTCGCTGGGGTATCTCTCGATCAAACTCGGTAAATTAGAAATCATCGGCGGAGATCTCTATGAAGTGGAGGCGTTGTTTAATTCAGCGTCGGGGTTGAAACCCGGAGCGACGGTGGAAATCGCCGGTGTCGAAGTCGGGCGCGTCAAGACCATCAGTCTCAAAGAAGATAGGGCAATGGTGAAGTTGGCGGTGCAGAACGGAACGAAGCTGTATTCCGATACGATCGCCTCTATCAAAACCAGGGGGATCATTGGAGAAAAATTCCTCGCGCTCTCGCCTGGTGGGGGAGGGGATCCGCTGAAACCTGGAGATACCATTCGTGACACAGAAGCAGGTCTGGACCTTGAGGAGTTAGTGAGCCAATACGTTCACGGTAAAGTCAATTAGCCAGATCTGGTCAAGCTGGCGGGCGAGGATCGGGAAATTCGGCAGAGGGAGATAGCGTCATGATGGCTATGGGGATTCTTAGGCGTGGGCGAGCCTCTTCCCGCTGGGGAGCTATTGCGTTTGTGGCGGTCGTTGTCGTTGGGTTGTCGGTCGTCCCAGGATACGCGGGCGCTCCAACAGAGGCTATGAAAACAACCATTGACGAAGTGCTTCGCATCGTTCGTGATCAAGACTTGAAACAGAAGAACAAAGCCGACGAACGTCGGCATCAGCTTGAAAAGGTCGTGTCGGCTCGATTTGACTATACGGAAATGTCCCGCCGGGCCCTGGGGGCTCCCTGGAATCAGTTGACTGATCAGCAAAAGCAAGAATTCGTCGATCTCTTTCGGACATTGCTCACCAATTCGTATGCGGACAAGATTGAAACCTATTCGGGCGAAGGGGTGGAATATTTGAACGAGCGGATGGAAAAAGAGTACGCAGAAGTGCGGACCAAAGTTCTCTCTGGGAAAACCGAGATCCCGCTCGATTATCGATTGATCAATAAAGCCGAAAACTGGCGGGTCTATGATGTCGTTGTGGACAATATCAGTTTGGTGAACAATTATCGCGGACAGTTTACGAAAATTCTTCGCGCATCATCGTATTCCGATCTCGTGGATCAGCTCCGCAAGAAGTCCGAGAAACTCAAAGCGCCATAACGTCGTCTTGCGGGACCACGAGAACGTGTATGCGTAGCCTTGCCCTCAGTCTGACAGTCCTCTTGCTTGGGAGCTTGTGTCCCTTCTCCCTGAATCCTGTCCGTGCAGAGGTGAAGTTTTTCCCCATCCCTGCCGTAAGCACAAGCAAAAACGACGGGAACGATATCGGGATGATTGTCCCGGCGCTCATCACGGGACCGGACGGGGACCTCAAATATTTGGTTGCGCCCATGGTGGTCTACAACTCGATCGTCGGCACTCGCGGAACGGTCAACTTGTTCCGGTACGAGCCCGGGGGGAAAGAACTCCGAGGCATTGCCTCCTGGACGGAGCAGATCGAGCGGAAATTTCTCATCAGTTATGTCGACCCAGGTTTTAGTAATGGACGATACAGCATCGGATTCAGCGCGATGCACTTTAAGAACGCGACCGTGCGATTTTTCGGACTTGGCCCGACGACTGTCAAGGAGCAGGAAACAAACTATACGGCCTCTGAGACAAGATTGAACTGGAAGTTCGGTGTCTATGCGAACGAGGTGACGCAAATTGCGGTGAGCCAGCGGTTACGACACATGCAAGCGATTCAACAGGGAGGCACGTCGCTTCCATTTACAGGGGACCTCTTCCCGGATGCTCCCGGCGGAGAAGGCTCAACGGTTCTTGGTCAACGGATTAGTTTCCATTACGATACGCGCAACAATTTGGTCACACCGACCGACGGGACGGCGATTACCGCCTATGCCGAGCTGAACTACAATTTCAAAAATAGTGTGGATCCGCTCTATTCACGGTACGGACTCGAAGTAAAAAAGATGTTCGCCAGCGAGTCCAAACGGGCGATTCTGGTTGTGCGCGGTGAGTTGCAGGCAACGCTGGGGTCAGATGTTCCATTCTATGAGCAAAGCTCCTTAGGCGGGCAAAACAATCTCCGTGGGTTTGGCGTAGATCGGTACATCGATAAGCAATTGATTGCGTTCAGTGTCGAGGAGCGCATTCATATTCTGCGGACACGTCTCGCGGGCGTCATGGCGGACTTTGAGATCGCGCCGTTTATCGATACTGGGCAGGTGTTTAATTCCTTCAAGAATGTGAGCTTCAAAGACTACCGTATCACGCCGGGTATCGGGTTTCGGGGAATCATCAGGCCCAATGTGGTGGGGCGAATCGATTACGGGTATAGCAAAGAAGGTGGAGCCATCTTCGCCGGGCTTGATTTCCCTTACTAGGTATATCTGTCAGGCCCGCATAACGGCCGAACGAACTCGTATCTTGAACGGTAAGGATCTTGTGTAAGCGCTTGACATCATGTGGTTCCTGTGTGAGACTCCTCAAAAATTCAGTGCCTGTGTAGGGGATATCCGTCAACGTATCGAATGTATGCGGTGCTGACGGAAGAAAGAAGGAGACCATCTATGTCGATTCTTAAGACGATCCATAGCCCAGCTGATCTGAAGCGGTTGTCTCCTGACCGATTTCCGGCCTTGTGCCAGGAGATTCGTGAACAGATTATCGGAGCGGTCTCAAATGTCGGAGGACACCTGGCCTCGAATTTGGGTGTCGTCGAGCTCACGGTCGCCTTACAGTATCTCCTGGACACGCCGAACGACAAGATTGTTTGGGATACGAGCAATCAATCTTATACGCATAAACTCCTCACTGGTCGGCGAGAGCAATTTCATACCTTGCGGCAATATGGTGGGCTGAGCGGGTTTTGTAAGCGGGAGGAGAGCGAGTACGATACATTCAACGCGGGCCATGCCGGTACCGGCGTGTCGGCTGCCTTCGGCATGGTCGAGGCTCGAGAGCAGTTGAAGCAGAAGAATAAGGTTGTCTGCGTCGTGGGTGACGGTGCCATGACGGCAGGGATGACTCTTGAAGGGCTGCACCATGCGGGTGGACTTGGGAAAGACTTCCTCGTGATCTTAAACGACAATCAGATGTCGATCTCGAAAAACGTCGGCGCTATTTCCGCGTATCTGAGTCGAACCATTACGGGTGAGTTCTACGGAAAGATGCGGGAAGAGACCGGACAGCTGTTGGGCAAAATTCCCCACATTGGGTCCGACATGCAAAAGCTTGCTCGTCGGGCGGAAGAACTCGCCAAAGGTGTGATTCTGCCGGGATTGCTCTTTGAGGAATTGGGCTTCCAATACAGTGGTCCAATCGATGGTCACAACTTTGAGCATCTGCTCCCGACGCTTGAGAATGTGTTGAAAATGAAGGGGCCGGTCTTGCTGCATGTCATCACGAAGAAGGGGCTCGGCTACGAGCCGGCCATGAAGAATCCTGTGTGGTTCCACGCCTGTCCTCCATTTGTTCTGGAGACGGGCGCGCCGGCGAAGAAAGCCGCACGCCCCTCGTATACGGCCGTTGCCATGGATGCGCTGGTCAAATTGGCTCGCGAGGATAAACGCGTCGTGGCCATTACGGCGGCGATGTGCGAAGGCACGGGATTGACTACTTTTGAAAAGGAATTCCCGGACCGGTTGTACGACGTTGGTATTGCCGAACAGCATGCCGTGACGTTTGCCGCGGGGTTGGCCGCGCAGGGGATGAAGCCGGTTGTCGCGATGTACGCGACGTTCCTCCAGCGCGCGTATGATCAGGTCGTGCACGATGTTGCCACCCAGAATCTTCCGGTCACTTTCTGCATCGATCGTGGTGGGCTCGTCGCTGAGGATGGGACGACCCATCATGGCGCATTCGACTATGCCTATCTGCGCCACGTTCCCAATATGGTGGTGATGGCTCCGAAAGATGAAAACGAACTCCAGCATATGGTGAAAACTTGCCTGGAATTCAACGGGCCGATTTCCGTGCGCTATCCGCGCGGGGTGAGCCTTGGCGTGAAGATGGATCCGACTCCTCAGGCGCTCCCGATTGGGAAAGGGGAGCTCCTGAAATCAGGAACCGATGTCGCCATCTTTGCGGTCGGTGTCTCCGTATGGCAAGCCGTCGAGGCGGCTGAGCGGCTCGGCAAGGAAGGCATCTCCACGGCTGTCGTAAACGGTCGATTTGTCAAACCGCTCGATCAGGAGCTGATCGCGGATGTGGCCAAGCAAGCGCGGTATGTTGTAACTGTGGAGGAAGGTTGCAAGATCGGCGGGTTTGGCTCAGCCGTACTGGAAACCCTTTCAGATGCCGGTGTGACGGATGTGAAGACCAAGATCTTGGGCTTGCCTGATTGGTACATCGAACAGGGACCTCAAGATCTCTTGCGTGAACGATACGGCTTGACTGCTGAGGGGATCTACCAAAGCGTGAAGGAACTGATCGGCAAGGCGCCAGTGGTCAAATCCCAATTCGCTGGTGCGACACTGGGCAGCCATCTTCCCCATGGCGACGAACAGGGTAGCTGAGTGAGGTTGGTTCACCGCATGAAAATGGCAGTCAGCACCAGATGCATATAGCACGGCGAAAAACTCGACAGATCTCTGTCGGCAACGTCAAAATCGGCGGCGATGCTCCCGTTTCCGTGCAATCCATGTGTTCGACGGATACACGCGATGTGGCTGCCACGATCGCACAGATTCACCAGCTTGAAGCTGCCGGCTGCGAACTCATTCGTGTGGCGGTTCCAGATGATGAAGCCGCACAAGTGCTTCCGCAAATCAAAGCGGCTATGACGGTGCCGCTGATCGCCGATATCCACTTTGATCATCGCTTGGCCTTAAAGGCGGCGCAAATCGTCGATTGTGTCCGTATCAACCCCGGCAATATCGGAGCCTGGTGGAAGGTGGAAGAAGTAATCAAGGCTGTGAATGAACGGGGCATTCCCCTTCGCGTCGGTGTGAACGGAGGGTCACTCGAACGCCCTCTGCTGGAGAAATACGGTTGGCCTTCTCCAGAGGCGTTGGCAGAGTCGGCACTCAACGCCGTGCATGCGTTGGAAGATGTGGGCTTTACCAACATGAAAGTGTCGCTGAAGGCGTCGGACGTGCATCATGCCATCGATGCGTATTGGCTCTTCGCCCATCAGTCGGATTATCCGCTCCACATTGGAATTACCGAAGCCGGGACAGCCATGACGGGGGCCGTGAAGTCATCCATCGGTCTTGGCTACTTGCTGTCGCAGGGTATCGGAGACACGTTACGTGTGTCGTTGGCTGCTGATCCTGTCGAGGAAGTCAAAGTCGGTTTTGAGATTTTAAAATCGCTCGAGTTGCGTCATCGAGGGATCAATGTCATTGCCTGCCCGACGTGCGGGCGCGTTGAGATCGATGTGGTCCGAATGGCGAACGAGTTGGAGAAGAAGCTCGGCCACATCAAGACTCCGTTGAACGTGTCGGTGCTCGGGTGTGTGGTGAATGGAATCGGAGAAGGGAAAGAGGCCGACATCGGGATCGCCGGTGGTGAGGGTAAGGGCATCTTGTTCAAGAAGGGCAAGTTGGTTCGAAAAGTCCCGATGGAAGAATTGATGGAGACCTTGATTCAGGAAGTGGAGCTGCTCGCCAAGGAGAAAGAAGCAGAAAGTAGTGGCGAAGCGATTGTGCCTCTTCCCTCAACCGAGTGGGAATCACTGATGCCCCAATCGGAGCCTCGCTCAACGCTCGGGAAAGAGATCCCCGTATTACCTCACCGGTAGCCGCGCTCTGGTCAGCGCCTCTCCTGCTATGTGATTCAAGTTCCGACACACAGTACGACGCATTCTTGTGGATCAAGAATCAGGGTCGTGATGCGAATGCGATAAAACGTCATGATCGATATGATTAAAGAGTTCGTCAGATCGGATCTTTTCTTACGAGTGATAAAACTTGGTCTGATCGTTGCGGCGATGGTGCATGGGTACATTATCTCCTTTGGGCGGTCGTTTCACTTCCGAGACATCGATATTCATCGCGAGATCGGACGGCGCTTTCTCTCAGGAGAATATCTGTATGCAAACGATTACTGCTACATGTATTTACCGACCACCGGCATTTATTTCGCTCCCTTGCTCATGCTCGACAGAAATCCAAGCCTGGCGTTGCGTTACGCCGTCGCGATTGGCTGTTTGGTCATCACGATCATTCTGTTCCACCGGATGGTGTGCAGCTCCGCGAACTTGAAAGGGTGGGGCGGACTACTGCTCGGCGTGGGGGCAGGCGCGTTGACGTTGCAATTTATCTTGAATGATCTCGACGACGGCGGCCCACATCTCATGCTGCTGGGCATTCTGGCTGGGGGAATCTATTCCATATGGGTTGGAAGGGAACGACTGGGCGCCGCATTGGTCGGGCTCGGCATTGTCCTCAAGATCACCCCTGCGCTCTTCGTCCTACTGTTTCTTTGGAAGCGGCAGTGGCGTGTTGCCGCCTACACGGTGCTGGCCACACTAATCTGGATCGTGCTGCCCGTCTTGTATATGGGGCCTACGAGTTGGTGGGAACATCACGCTGAATGGACGAATAATGCCGTGTTGTCAGTGCTGGATCGGCAGGCAGAGGGTCGGCAAGAAAATGAATTGCAAAAGGCCAACCTCTCTCTCCGGCATACTATGCTGCGTTATTTGGTAACGTATCCGCCGACGCACCGGCTTCGGCAAGTGGACCCGGGATACAAACCAGTCATGGATCTACCGTCTCCCGCTGCCAATGCGATCGTCGCGATCGCAGGGCTCAGTCTGCTTGGCCTCTTTGCGTGGTCAAGCCGGCGGGTGTTTCAAGGGCCGGGAGATTCCACGTGGGGGCGGGATTGTGCAGGAACCCTGATCCTCGCCTTGTTGTTCTCCCCGATCACCTGGGATCAACACCTGGTGTGGATGATACCGGCGGCGCTCGTCGTCGTGGCGGCCGCGGCCCGGATGAGCGGCAGGTTGACCGGCGCCGGGCATGTCGTATTGGCCGCGTATATCGTGCTCACTATGGTGTTGAACTATGAAGTGGTGGGGTCAGCCAAATGGGAGGCGCTGAAAAGCTATCACCATCTTGGTATCGCGATGCTGATTTTATTCGGGCTTCTCCTCGCAAGTGCGGGTTCTCGGAACGGGCTTCAGTCGCCTGTTATGAGAACGAGCCCGGATCTTCAGTCACGGTAGGCGAGGGGTAGCATGGCAAGCGCAATATGCAAGTTCAGCCGTGGGAGTAAAAGAGGTGGTGAGCCCTGTGGCTTTTCAACTGCGGGTTGTGTTCAAGGAAATGAAACGACTATAATGCCGCCTCCTGGGGCGCCGTACCCAAGTGGTAAGGGAGCAGTCTGCAAAACTGCGATGCAGCGGTTCGAACCCGCTCGGCGCCTCCAACCAGCCTGGCGTTCGTGCTCTATCTAATTCCTAGATTCATCGTTTTTGGCGCGAGCGAGTACAGGCCTCAATCTAGTGCCGTAGTCATTTCGAGGCGTGCCGATAGATGAGAGGGAAGATTACGTGGTACTGGGGATGAATATGAGAGCGAGGAAATTGACGACACCCATGCATGATGTTAAGATCCAAAACATTCTTGTGCTTCCAAGTGGGCTGCGCTAAGCAGTCGTTCAAATAAAGTAGCGTACAAATAGTTAATTATGTAAGGAGAGCGGAATGGCTGTTCCGATTTCCCAGATGTATACAGTGGCGACGTACGTCCTCTCCCAGAAACTGAAGGGAGTGAAACGGTATCCCTTAGTGCTCATGCTTGAGCCGCTCTTTCGTTGCAATCTGGCCTGTGCGGGTTGTGGAAAGATTCAGTATCCTGACCATGTCCTTGATAAACGGTTAACACCAGAGCAATGCTGGGCGGCAGCGGAAGAATGCGGCGCTCCTATGGTCAGCATTCCGGGGGGGGAGCCACTCATTCATCCTGAGATTGCAACGATCGTCCAGGGTTTAGTGGATCGAAAGAAATATATCTATCTCTGCACCAATGCGATTCTCTTGGAACGCAAGCTGGACGAGTACAAGCCTTCAAAATATCTTACATTCAGTGTCCATATGGATGGACTCAAGGATGAACATGATTTGGCCGTATGTCGAGATGGCGTCTATGACGTAGCGGTGAAAGCCATCAGAGCGGCCGTCAAACGGGGCCATCGAGTGACGACAAATACCACGTTGTTCGACGATGCAAATCCTGAGCGGGTCAGAAAGTTTTTCGATGAAATGATGGCGCTGGGCGTTGAGGGTATGACGATCTCACCGGGGTACAGTTATCAAAAAGCACCGGATCAACAGCATTTCCTGAAACGGGCTCGAACCCAGGAACTCTTTTCAAAGATCCTGACTCGGCCCAAATCGGGCTGGCAATTTAATCAATCTCCATTGTTTTTGGATTTCCTCATGGGCCGGCGTGAATACCAGTGCACCCCCTGGGGTAATCCGACCTATAATGTTTTTGGATGGCAGAAGCCCTGCTATTTACTTCAGGAGGGGTACACGAAAACATTTC
>CAZAKX010000037.1:0-24801 GCA_964485915.1 uncultured Nitrospira sp.
TGGACATGCCACTCACGTGGGGGATAGAGAAAGTCCACTGACACCCTACCCGCGAAAATGGCAACCCAGGCGAGGACGGTCAAACTGGTGAATAAGGCTGCACCAAGGAAGAACGGTCGGAATCCGTACGACAAGAATGCCGGCCCGGCATATCGGGGAAAGGTCGGTTCGTCGTGGTCTTGTTGCTCGACCGCGGCCGGTTGGCCAGCCATCTGGATCTCTTTCGATGACATAGAGCTTGATTCTCGTGTGTGGGTCAGAGGCGTGTCAACCAAGGGCGAGTGTCAGATGGGCAGGCCGCCGGTCTCATGTCGGACGGTCCAGAAACCGTTTGGAAGCGGGATAGGTACTCCAGAGCAGTTCGAGCGTGATGGATGTCAACAGCGCCGCGAGTTGTGTGGGTTCCTTGTCCATTCGGGGCATGAGTTCTTGCGCCCGCAAACGTGCCCATTGTTCGTGCAGGGTGGCGCGCTGCTCTGAGACTAAGATTTTCACCTTGTCAATCCAGAACCTGGGATCTTCTGGATCCGCAACGTACGGCCCCTGACCTCGGCCGAAGTGCGCAATAGCCATATACCGGATGATCACGTTTTGGACCAGCAAATCCAGATAGTCATCGGACCACATGACCGGGGTCTTCTGGTGACCTGCCTGCCGTTCCGCCCAGGCTTCTCCTCCAAAAAATCCAAGAACGCCTCCGACCACGGCCCCAGCGACTGTGAACAAACCCATGCTGACTCCACCCGTCGCCGCATCCAGATGGAGCCCGGCATAGGCCCCGCTGGTCAAGGCTCCACCGATCCCCCCGATAGCTGTCCCGCTAAGAGTCGCATCGCCCCAACTCTGCCCTCCCCGTTGCACTTCAACGTGTTCCATTCTGGCCTGGATCGCGCCGATCGCATCCCCTTCCAGGCCGTGCAAGGCAATAACCGCTTTCGTCGTTGCCCCAACCTCGTTCACCAAATCTTTCAAGAGACCATCGACTGCCTGTTGTTTCTGCGCCTCGATCGACGATCCGTCCCCTTTGGTCATCACTCGAGATTTCGCGGCGCGCGACACGAGCACGGCCCATTGCTCCATCGCCGCGTGGAACAGGGTCAGATTCGCCTTCTCCCACACAGCAAATAATCTCTTCATAAGTTGACGGTCGTCCGAAGGGAGCAACGATTGAATGGTCTCGAACAGAATGCCTTCCTGGACCCAACAACGGCTGAACGCATCGAGGCTGTGCACACCCCTGACGAAACCATACCGAGCGAAGTAGTCCTTCCATGGTTGTTCCAGACGTTCCTGATCTTGGCGGTCTTTGGGCGGGCCGGTTTGGTTCAGCAGAACGATGACGGGCTTACCAATCCATTCGAGCAACTGTAGTTCCGGCGCGATATACCCGGCCATGCTCGGTTCTTCGGCCGCATTCACGAGATAGAGTACGACGTCCGCCTCTTGTTGGACGTTCAACACCGCCTGTTGGGCACACCAGGACGGCCGATCACGAAAGCGATCCCACACCTCCGTCACAATCCGAACGATCGGATTCTTGGCCCCCTGTAACCGCGAGAGGATCTTTTGGCAGTTGGGAAAACCTGGCGTATCCCATAGCTGCAAAGACTCTCCGGCCTCCGTTTCCAGTACGGTGTATTTTTGATTCTCGAGCGTGACATGGGCTCGATCGGCGACGAGGCCGATATCCTTCCGCAGCAGCGTCCTGGCCAGAGTGGTCTTTCCGAGATTCGTATGGGAAATCAAGGAAAGGGCGATCTGCGATTTCTTGACACTCATTATGCTCCCCGAAAATCGCCAGGCCACAAACAAGCGGGCAAGGCTTGCAACTCCCCGTCCGGCGGTCCGTAAGGGTCTCGGTATTTCAGGGCCTGGAGTCCGCACTCTTTCGCCAGCATCACCCAGGCCTGCCATCGTTCCCTCAACCGCTTTTCATGGTCGATCTGCGCATAGGCTTCGCAATCCAATAGGACCAGCAGCATATTCGGTCGGCCTCTGCCTCGGATCGTGGTTTTCAGCTCCTCCAAAAATTCGCTGTGCGTTTCCTCGGGAGCCTGGGCCACGTTGAACAGGACCACAGCACAGAGACCGCGATTGGGATCGGCTGGAAACTGTGGAGGGGGTTCGCCGTACTGGACTGAGTTCCCCATGTGGATATCCGCCAGAACGCCGAAGGCGTCGCTGAGGAATGCCAGAAGCCGATCGTCGGCCTCCTTCACGCGATGGCTATAGGCAAACACCTCCACAAGCAGGCCCTTTCCTCGGTAGGGATTCAGTAGGCGCCGGAAATACGGTTCGTTGCTCGGTAGCTGTATATCGGCGGCCAGACGAGCCTTACGCGCCCAGGCAGCCGCAGCCAGCAAAGTTCTCGGCAGCACAATGAACAGGCCCGTCGTCATCGCCCAGAAATGAATCCAGATCGCCGCATTGGCCCTGGCTGTGCCTTGCAGATCAGCAATGGCTTCCACGCCGGGCACCGGGGTCCCCAAGAACCAGCTCGCCGGCGCGAAGAGAATGGAGAGAAAGGTGTGGACCCCCTCAGCCTTCATGAACGTGCTGTCCCATCCCGCCTTGTACAGAAAACTGAACCCGCGCAGATAGAGACCGGCTATCACGCCGATCGCCAACGCGGCCGCAGCCACGTGGAGCAGGCTGCGGGCATGGGTGATCAACAAGTCACGGCTACTGTGGAGCAGGCGTGCGGCGTACGTCACGAGGGATGTTGCAATCCATCGCTGTTCGTCGGAACTCTGTGCGCGATCAGACCGAAGTCGGCTGAGCCGCCCCTTCACGCTGAGTCCCAAAAGCCATTCCACCAGCCCCGGCAAGCTTGGCTGCGACCGATCTCGCGACGGTCGAGGTACGATCATGTTGTACAACAAACCAACATAGGCGACCGCATTCCAGATGAGGAGCGTGAGGAGAGAAAAATTCAGGAGGTTGATCTGGCCCGCGGGGCCTATCGGGTCGGCGAGGAAGCCCCCTACCAAGGCACAGCCGATAAGCAGCGTGACCGGCGTCTTAATTCGCAAGACGGCAAACGCCGAAGTGAGCGCAGGATGTTTCTGAGTCAGTCGATCGGAGATACGTTCAGCCCGCTCAATGACCAAGTCCTCTCCCGCGCGGGCAGCATCTTCTGTAGCCGCGTCACCGTTAGGATCCGACCTTCCATGACGAGGCAACTCCCGCTCGTACCGCAAAATAAACTTGTGGTCCGGATCATGTTCTTCGCAAGCCTGAACCAGAAGCACCTTGGCAAGTTGGGTAGGTGTCATCGATGGTCAGCTACGTGCTCGCAGTTCGCAATGGATGTTCCCCTCCGCACCACGATTCGGCGCATTATCGGGGCCCGGAATGATTCCGTCAATGAGTTGTTGGGGGTTCTTCATTCCATGTCATGCAGCTATGCAGTCTATATACGTAGGCCTGTATCATTTCGTCTCCCTGGGCGTATCACTTCAGATACGATCTGCGGTGGAAGCCATTCCAGCGTGATTATCGGATCATACACGGGGAATATGCTCCAATCTTAACCCTGACAAGCATATACAGCCACGCAGCAGTACAAGGTTCCCTGTGGCATTATCATTGCGTATGGAGGCTGGTACATCATGAGGACGAGCAAAATCGCTCGACCATTTACCAAGGAGGGACTCCCATGAAATGTGCACGGTGCAGTGGGTTAATGGTCAGGGATCATCTGCTAGACATGCAAGAAAGCTATGTGCCGATGTGGATGAGCGGCCTGCGATGTGTGGCATGCGGCAATATCGAAGACCCTTTGATCCATCATCATCGGATGGTTCAGCACACTCGGAAAGCGAGACAGCCTACTACACATCTTGAAAAAACAGCGATCCGACCGGCAGTGGCAGCATAATAAGTACGTAGTGCTACAAGACTACACAGATCGAAAAGCTGGATGTGCGTCTTGGAAAGATGTCTTCCTCTTTTACGGGTGGAAGCTTCACCTCGTAAGTTCTGTTACCACACGATGGGAGTGGTCGGTCTTGCAGCAGTGCACGGATTCCATGGCTGAAGGCCCCGTTGACCTAACTGACTTCACTACCCTGCTCCATGCTAAACACGACGAACCGCGGATTACCTCTACGACCCCTCGTGTAGTCCCATCGCATCTCCGATCGCTTCCCCGCACATATGAAGATCTGATATCCCATTAGCGATCCCCTCTTCTGAGTGCCGTCGACCATGTGTTCGTAGGATCACTCTGCCTCTGAGGAGGCTGCTGATTGTATCGAATTAGATTCAGCTACCTGAATCTAATTCGATACAACGAACCCGTAGGTATAGAACCTAGACCACGTATAATAGCGCCATTCTTGTGATACCTACCCACAAGGGGCAGTCACATTCAGGCATGTAGCTTGCTGTACGAACGGGACGTTCGGTTGCCAGAACGCGCGATGGAATCATCGCAGTCCTATTAGGAGGCATTACTTATTCCTAACTGTTCGGATGATTTCGGTACGCAGGTCACAACGGATGGGCAAGTTGAGCGAGGGTCATCTCATGCCCGTACGTTGAGCCCATTCTGTTGTCGGCAACCAGATCGCGCATTTCATCATTCATCTCAATAGGAGGCTTCAATGAAGAGGTACGTTACGTTAGGAGCTGCTCTCTGCCTTGCGGCAGGAGTAGCCGGTTGTTCTGGAGACGACCCTGCGCCGCCGGCTGCAGGAGGGCCTGCGCCTGCACCGACTGCAACGGTCGACTTTAGGGTGACGGATATCCCGGGGCATTTCTTCGATCTTGATGGCATGACCAACCCAAATAAGGCGACCCGCTCCCTGGCCATCGTTCCCCCAGGCGCCAAGATTAATTTCTGGCAGGATCTTAACGGAGTGAAAGTTGCGGAAAGTAAGCACACAGTGACGAGCCTGATCTGGCCGTCTACAGCCTCGGCAAACGAGAGGATCGACCAAGCGTCAGCGAATCAGGACAATCATAGCGTGACGCTGAAGACGCCGGGTCTGTATGTCTATGTCTGCAAGCTGCATCCCTACATGCTCGGAGCAGTCGTTGTCGATGATCCAAATACCAAGACAGCCAATGGTGATCCAGCCTATGATATCGGCGAGAAACTCACGTTGCTGATCAAGCGAGAGGTGACGGATCCCGCAAACCTGACCTTTGACAGTTTTTCTGATCTAGGACTGCGAGCGTTGCGGGCATTTTTCATCGTGACCGAGCCGTCCAATTGGAAGGACTATACCAAGACGGCCTATAACCCTGCCTATCCCCCCGTACCGGTGGTTGTCACTGGCAGCACCGTGGTTGAGGATCTGAATGCAGCGCTCCAGAATGCATTCCCAGGCGGACCCATTGAGGTTAATGCGACAAGGAAGCCCTCAGTTAAGGGGATTGGAGAAGTCTGGGTTGATACTCAGTTTGAGCTGACTGAGCAGAAAGGGCCAGACTTCCCCGGTACGATGACCGTGCTGTCGGCTACTGATTGGAATCTCACTCGCAAGATCGCCCTGCCTCAGCAAAAGATGAATAATGGCCACAACTTTTGGCCCAGCCATAATCAAAACGAAATCTATCAAACAGAGTGGCAGGGGAACAGCCTCTATGTGATCGATCGCGCGAAGGGGGCACTTATCCAGGAACTCGATCTCGTGAATGGACCTGAGGCCAAGAGCAAAGGGATTAAGTGTCATGACCCCGCCCATGTGATGACGCGGGTGGATACAGAGCAAGTGCATACCGGTTGTAACGGTGATGATGGGGTGCTGGAGCTGAATCGGTTGGCGGACGGAAAGCTTGAGATCAATCGACTCATCTCGATGCAGGATCCGAACAAGCCGACGAAGCAAACCCAGCCACATGCCCACTGGATGGGGTTTGATGGGAAACACATGGTGACTCCCAACTCCAATTCAGCGGACTCGACACTGTACAACTTTACCGGCTTGGCCACCGGCCAGGTGGTGTCCAAGAATGAGACCGGCGCAGTGTCCATTGCGAGCGGGATCATGCCGGATTCGAGTAAATACTATGTTACGAACTATTTAGGTCATTCGATCTCGGTCATGAACGGCCCGCTTCCGTTATCGAACTATACGGGTACAGGTGGCCTGAAAGGTGCTGGCCCCTATGCACCAGGAGAAAAGATCAAGGACATTAGTCTCCTACAGGGCTATAAGCCGGGCGATGGGTGCGGGCAAAATAATAGTAACGGTTGCGTGGATGGATTGATCGGCGGATTCCCAGTGCAGGTTCCCGTCAGCCCGGATGGGAAATTTGCGATTACGGGGAATACACTGGGTGGCACCATTTCTATTGTGGATACGGCGACCGATACCCTTGTGCGCCTAATCCCCTGCGATCCAGGCTGTCACGGCGTGAACTTTGGCGCCAAGGAAGGTGGTGGGTACTACGCCTATGTCACCAGCAAGTTTGCCAACCGGTTGATCGTCTTGGATTACGACCCAGACGGTGACGGCAAAGTGGATGATGCAGAAATTGCCGGAGCAATTGTACTGACGGCTGACCTCCCAGCAGACAAAAAGGACGATAACATCACTGCAAACAAAGGTCAGGGAGGTCAGGGGATCATGCCGGTGCCTAATGTCTACAATGGCTGGGTGCAGAAGCTGCCCTCTAATGAAGGTGCCAATGGCTTCTGTGGACAACTGACGGCCGCGCAACGTAGTCCGTTCGCGGGCACCGTCATCACCCCTTGCACCCCATAGAGGTTTATTCAGGCTGCCGGGATCATCCCGGCACCTAACATGGCTACTTCGCCAAGGGCCCGGTGTGGTGGTATGACACCACCGCACCGGGCCTTCGCGTCAACATAAGAGAGACGATACGCGTACACCGATCGCTATTGATCTCCGTTAAGCACTTCCAACACACGCCGCCCATACCGTTCCACTTTCATCTCCCCGATGCCTGGGATCTCTAACAGAGCCGCCGGCGTCTCCGGCTTAGAACCAGCAATCGCCTTCAGCGTCTTATCGTGAAAAATGAGGAACGGCGCTACACCCTCTTCCTCGGCCAGTTCAGAACGGAGCTGCCTGAGCCGTTCAACCAGTTGTCGATCCGGCAGCGATGGCTGGAAGAAGCCCGCTACGGCACGGTTCGCGTGATGCAGCTTCTGCACTGATCCAGCGGACTGTTGGTTCTCTACCTGTCCCAACGTCACCGCGTGGATCTCTTGCAGCACCTCCCGACCTTTGTGCGTCACATTGAGCAGGGGATACTCCGTGCCTTCGACCTGAAGATACCCTGCATCGATAAGGGCCTTCACTCGCGCAGTGACAGCCGGTTTAGTCTGCGCACGGCAAATTCCGTAGGTCGGGCACTCCTCCGCGCCGCAGGCCAGCAGCGCTTTCGAGCGGCTTCCACGAAGGATGTCGACGACTCGATTCAGGCCGAACCGTCCCATACACCAGGAGACCGTGTCCAAAACTTCTCGTGCGGAAACAACCATCTCCTGAGAGACCGTCCGGGTCGCCTGTCGAACCGGCGTGACACAGCGATCGCACAATCCGCAAGGACCCAACGCCCGTTCGGCGTCATCGCTAAAGTACTCAAGAATTGCGAGCTGCCGACAGGTCGACGTCGAGACATAGCCCAACATGTCTTGAAGAAGCGTCTTCATTCGCCCCGCGCGACCGGTGCCGTCAGGATCTTTTGATGCCTGCTCAATGAAGTATTCCTGCGTGGCCACATCACGTTCATGGAACAGCAACGCGCACGCCGCGGATCGTCCATCGCGACCCGCACGCCCCACCTCCTGATAGTAGGCTTCCAGACTTCCAGGAATGTCAAAATGGACGACCAAACGAACGTCCGCCTTATCGATGCCCATGCCGAAGGCATTCGTCGCGGCCAGGATTCGCACCGTTCCTCGGCGAAACTCCTCATGGACCATCCGTCGTTCTTCATCTGAAAGACCGGCATGGTAATAGCCGACCGAGGGATAAGACTGTCCCAACCATGCAGCCACCTCCTCCACGGCTCGGCGAGTGGCGCAATAGACGAGGATCGTCCCCTTCTCCGCTTCACGAACCAATCGTCTCAGCGTCGACAGCTTGTCCTGACGAGACTGAGCGAGATGAACGGAGAGAGCCAGGTTGGCCCGACGAAACCCTGCGACGAGTCGGAAGGGGTCGCGAAGTGATAGCCGCTGGCACAGATCTGTTTGCACTCGAGCAGTGGCCGTGGCTGTCAGCGCCAGGCAAGGTGGATTCGTAAGTTCCTGACGCAAGCGGCCTATCTTGAGAAAGTCCGGCCTGAAATCATGCCCCCATTGGGAAATACAGTGCGCTTCGTCCACAACCAGCAGCGACACCCAGAGCGAACGCAAAAGCTGGAGAAATCCCTCGTGTTGCATCCGTTCCGGCGCCAGATAGAGGAGCTGAACTCGCCGGTGATGGAGATCCTGCATCACTCGGTTCTTTTCCAACCCAGTGAGACCGGAATGAAATGCCGCTGCTGCAATCTTCCGCTGCTTCATGGCCGATACTTGGTCCTGCATCAAGGCGATAAGCGGAGAAATCACCAGCGTGAGCCCGGGCAACAGAGTCGCCGGTAATTGATAGCAGAGCGATTTTCCCTGCCCCGTCGGCATGACCGCCATGGCATCGCGCCCAGCCAGCACGGCGCGAATGACGTCCTCCTGGCCGGGGCGAAACGTTGCAAATCCGAATCGTTCTTTGAGCTGTCGAGTCAGAGAATCCACGGGGAAGCAAATCAGAATGATGGAGTGGTGGTACTGGTCAATGTGAGCGAAGTATAGACGACTGCCGGCGAGCAAGTCGAGCGACCCGAACGCACACAATTGACGCTCAAGCCATGTCCATAAATTGGCAGGTTGTAAGGCCCTCGGACGAAGTCATAAGCAGACAGATGGCGGCAGCGATTGAAGCCGGAGGGCTTCCTCGCAATAGTGGTTATGCTGCTAGCGAGCGGGACGGAGCAGCCTGGTCCGCCCTCCGGTCCCGTGCGGTGAGTCGCTCGCCCTTCGGCGGATAGGCGCTCACCTTGCGCAGAATCATCGTTCTTAAATCTTCGTCGTCGATATGAGAGAGCGCCTCTCGCACCCCGGCAACATCTCCGTCCTGCGCGAGATGGGCAGCGATTCCGATAAGCGGTAGAGTTCCGGCATCGCCCATGGCCCTGGCAATCTCGATGGCCCCGGATCGATCCCCGGCTTTGACAAAGACTTGAGGAAGCTCAAGGTAGAAGTGACTCGCCAAAAGGGACGGATCCGGGCATGAGACGATCGTGTCCTTGACGGACTGCACGTTTCCTCGCTCAGATTCGATAAAGAGCATCATTTGCCAGGCATCTCTGAGGTACCGCCTATCGACCACTCCGCTGACAGTTGCTCGTGCACCGGCGATGTCGCCCGCCAAAGCTTGCTGAATCGCCTGGTCCTTTAACTGTTCATCCGTAGACGTGTAAGTCGTCATCATCATTCGCCTCCTCCCTATACGGCTTGAAGTAGCATATCGGAAAGTTTTTGATGGTCTCTCTAGAAATGTAACGATGAACGCCGCTCTTGTCGACTTATTCACGACAAATTGACAGGCCCATCGACTGTGCTACCGACATGATAACTTCAACGACACGTCTGCGCTTTGCGCGTCGAGCGTTTTCTTTGAAAGACTCTGCAGAAATGGCACACGCAGATTCGCCACCCGCCTCAAAATAACCGTCGGCCAAAGCGCCGGTTGATCGCAGTTTCGGTTGAGCGTAACATCAAAACGTGACCGTTCCGATCACGTTCTCACTGGAGGATACCAGGTGGAAAATCTAGTCGAGGATCAGCCGGTCTTCAATTATATTCAACGCCTCGTCGAAGAGGAACATCGATTGCACGAGAAACGGGCACACTCCAAAGCCGATCAGAAACGGCTCTCACAAGTTCAGATCGAACTCGATCAATGCTGGGACCTCTTGCGCCAGCGTCGTGCCCTCCGTCAGGTCGGGCTTGACCCGGACGACGCAGAAGTTCGCCCGCCAGAGATTGTCGAGAATTACGGGGAGTAGGGATTGAGATGGAGTGAGTACCGGAGCAAGCAAGCTGGACCGACACCCGCCACATAATGGGTTCTGGCGTCGGTTTATATTCCGAAATTCAGAAAGAGCGTATTGAAGGAGGACCATGGCTAGGCTCAAATCTGATGACCTGAAGAGTTTTCTCGAGCTCCCGTACGACAAACTTGAAGAAATGAATCTCAAGGCGTCGCAGCGCGCTGCGACGGCCGGGGCTAAAGAGCTGGAACAGGAATATACCGCGTGGCTTAGGAAGGAAACGCACATCAAGGCCGTGACGCTGTGCTTCTCCGATATTGAAGGCCGCCTTCACATGCTCGACTACGACAAGAAATTCCTGCTGGAGTCACTGGGAAATCTTACCTTTGACGGATCGTCCATCCGCGGGTTTACGCCGCAACATGAGTCGGACCTGCGGCTTGAAGTTGATTGGTCCTCCATCCGCTATTTCCCGGCCGACGTGATCGGAGCGGGGAAAGTGACCTTCTTTGCGTCGGTTCTAAACAGTGATCGCACGCCCTATTATAGCGACTTCCGTGGCATGCTGAAGACGTATGCGAAGAAGCTCAAGAAAGAGCACGGGCTGACCGCCTATGCGGCCAGCGAGATCGAAGGCTTTCTTGTGGATGGCCAGAACGCCGAACAACGCTTCGGCGAGGACGGGTTTAGACTTATCTCAACGGGCGGGTACTATCACTCGCTCCCCCTGGACACCCTTCGCCAGTTCATCGATAAGTCGGCGGAGGCACAGCGCGCACTGGGCTTCAAGAATGAAAAAGATCATCCGGAGGTTGCACCCTCGCAGTTCGAGATGAACTTTTCCTATGCGGATGTGATTCGTGCAGCGGACAATGTGCAGCTGTACAAACTGATCTGTCGCCAAGTGGCTCGATCCATGGGGCATACGGCCACGTTCCTTCCCAAGCCGTTCGTGGGGATCAACGGCTCCGGCATGCACACCAACTTCTCGTTGAGCAAGAATGGCAAGAACATCTTCTACGATGCCAAGGGCAAAGACGGCCTTTCGGAGGTGGCGTGGGACTTCATTCTCAAACTCCTGAATCATGCTTCCGAGATTTGTCTCGTATTCAACTCGTCGGTTAATGCGTATCGCCGTCTAGATCCGCATTTTGAAGCACCGAACCAGATCAAGGTTTCAGCGATCGACCGCGGTGCTATGATCCGCATACCGATGGCCAATGAAAAGACAGCACGTATCGAACTCCGTTCGGTCGCTCCCGATGCCAACCCCTACCTTGTGTTGTACACGATGCTTAAGACCGGTTTTGAGGGGGAACGTCTGGAACACAACGAGACGACGCGCGACCGAATGCGATTCCTTCCGAGTAATATCAATGACGCGATTGGGCTGTTTAGCGCGTCGAAGTTTATCGCCGAGATCCTCGGCGAGGACAGCACGCAAAAATATGCAAGCTTCAAACAATCGGCGGCCGACCGTTCCCCGAAAGAGCTCGGCACGCGGGTGAAGGCTTCAGAGGTGCTCTTTCACCACGAAGTAACGAACCAAATGCTCTGGAATCAGTTTTAGTCAACGTCGGAACTCGTTCCAGGTGCCACAGATCGACCCGAGCATGGGAAAAGCAACTCCTTTTTATCTTGCCATGTTGGGCGTTACCCCTTCACAAAGATCCGCTGTCGTACAAAGCGACCGGTTTGCACCTCATCGATTGTGAACGCCGCCAAGTCCGCGCGACTGATCGTGGATAGCAACCCGATGCGAAGCGAAGAACCGGCCTGCACTCGACCTCGCGGTGGCGAATCCGTTAATCGCGGCGGTTTTACGATAGTCCAATCCAACTGACTCGACTCAACGAGGCATTCCTGCTCTTCCCGATCTCGAACTGACTGAGGCTGCCATCTTGCAAATGCCCGAGTCATCCATTCCATGGGACGCGATCGGGTGGGCGCAGGGCCGATCATCGCGCCTGTTTGACAGACCAACCGATGACACCCCGTTTGCTTCATTGCCGCAATGATCGCGGCTGTCGCCGTCGCGCAGAAAGCATCCGTATAGGGTGGTCGTGGTCCAATCATGCAACAGACCGCCTCACTGTCGGCAATTGTTTCAATGACCCGATCAAGTTCATTAAAGTTGCCCCGGACAATCCGACCATTGCCGATACCGCCTTCAACCATACTCGTCGGGCGCACAAAACCACAAACCTCCCAGCCTTGCAAGACGGCGACCTTGGCGAGTTCGCGTCCGGTTCGACCACTGATTCCAAAGATAGCCAACTTGTGAGCCATCGGGTGACTATATTCCTCCATGGGCCATGACGCTGCAACGGAGATTTATCTGAGTGGAACCAAGCGAGGAGATTGAGCCGAAGGCTTTTTGATTAGAACCTATCTCACGATTAGAAACCGACGTTCAGATGCTAGCTAGTACTCTCCGATTCACCTTGCCCAGAAATCTATGCATAGGAAAGAATGGTGCAGGATCAACCCATTGACTTTATTGATATTTTTATGATCACAATCTCCTAGTTTTCATTTCCCATCTTCACTTGCGCATATACGATGTCCAGCTATACTTTCGTGATGCATTCAACAAAATACATCCTCTGGCAAGACGACAACGGGTGGCGTGGCTATTTGGAGGGCTACTCGGAGTATGAGGTCCAAGGGGAGTCGTTCGAAGAACTCCAGCTCAAGCTGTGGCAACTGCACCAAGAACTCTCGAGCCAAACACAAGAATGTGAGCAGGACCAATGCCAGACTGGCGAGCACAACCGGCATCACAGTCTGACCCCCACGATGTCTCGTCCTGTGTCGGCTGCATATATCAAGCGACGAGCCCGGGTCGAACAGGTCCTCTTCGCGATGATCAGTAATCGCTGACGACAACCGCCACTCGCTCTTGATTGGTTCCCATCCCCGACCTCAACGGCCTCCATGAATCGGCCACAGGGTTGAATTCACGCCATTCCTTGACCACCAGACAATCGTGTGTTCGAATTTACCTATAGCTGAGAGTCCGGGTGCACTTCAGTGAGCCGGGAAGGCTATCCGATGAAGGTGATCAAATACTTCTATCTCGACGATGAAAAACAGTGGCTGAGCTATCTGCCGAACCTTCCCGAGCCTTGGGTACAAGGAGAAACCTTCGAAGCCCTACAAGTCAACCTGTACCGCCTGAACTTCGACCTGATGCTGCTGGACGCGCTGCGGAGAGTCTTCTGACCCTCTTCCACAACGTGAAACCCTTGACTGAGTAGCCTCCAGGAATCCACCCTTCCCCTGCGCCTCAAGAAAATCCTTGAACCTCCCTTCTCGCCCTCAGCCAGCTGTAAGATTTCGGTCCGGGAACCGACATTGATCAATGGACGGTCAACGCCCGACTACCTGGACAAGCTCGGTACCCTTGCCTCTTCCGAAGATCCCGATTGACCCGGCAGGTCTAGGTTGGTACATAGAGCAGGTTCCATATCTTCGCTAGACCTCTGCGAGGCAGGCTATGCCCATTGATGAAATTACCCAAAAAGTCAGCGACCGTTATGCCAAAGCCGCCAGCACCGGCGAACAGATGTGCTGCCCCACGAGTTATGACATGGGGCACCTCAAAACCTTCATTCCTGAGGAAGTACTCAAGATCTCCTACGGCTGCGGTACGCCCGCGGGGCTCAAGACAGTACGGGCAGGTGAGACGGTCTTAGACATCGGATCGGGCGGCGGCATCGATTGCTTTGAAGCGTCGCGTTTGGTCGGTCCATCCGGACGCGTGATCGGCATCGATATGACGGATACGATGTTGGAGATCGCCCGAAAGAATACATCGATCGTCGCAACCAATCTTGGCTATTCCGCATCGAACGTCGAGTTTCGCAAAGGCTTGGCTGACGCCATGCCGGTCGAAGACGGCACGATCGACTTGATCATCTCGAATTGCGTCATCAACCTCGCTCCCGATAAGCACACGGTGTTTCGCGAAATGTTCCGTGTGGCCAAGCCCGGTGGACGATTCACCGTCTCCGATATTGTCTCGGACCAACCCGTCCCCCAGTACCTCGTCCACGATTCGCAGAAATGGGGAGATTGTTTGTCCGGCGCCTTGACGCTCACCGACTATATGAACGGAATGACGGCAGCCGGGTTTCTCGGTATCCATTTGGTCAAGTCCTCACCCTGGCGAAGTATCGACGGCATCCATTTCTTTTCGGTGACGCTGACCGGGTACAAGCTGCCACCAGCACCAATGACTGCTTCGGTCCGATACGCCACCTTTCGAGGCCCCTTCAGCCGGGTCACGGATGAACGAGGCACGATCTATCAGCGTGGCATCCCATACCCGATCACGCCTGACGATGCACTGCTGCTACGCTCTCCGCCTTTCCTCGACCACTTTCTCCTGACCACCGACCCTGTACCGCTCGGCAACACCGATCCGCGCTGGACCGCCGTCTTGCCAGCGGAGGCCCCTTGCACATGGCAAGGCCATTATGCGTCGCTGGCCGGCCCATTTATAGAAGTTGAGGACGATGACCACCATCTCTATCGCCGAGGAGAACCACTGGAGATCTGCTCAAAAACGGTGACCGTTCTGGAAGCCGACGGGTACAAGCCCCACTTCGTTATCCTCAATCGAGCCGGAGATTCCGTGAGTGGTGACGCCGTAACCTGTGCGCCTGACGGAGGCTGTTGCTAGATGGCACTCACGTTGCTTGGTCGGAACAACCCTCTCGCTTCATCAGCAGCACAACTTCGCCTCCTGGATCAATCGATCGTGTCTCCACCCTTCGACCTTCGCCTCACTCAAGCTGGTCTGTTTCCACTCCATGCCACCGGCATCACAATCTTCCAGATCAATGTCGGCAAGTTGTGCAATCAGACTTGTCGTCATTGCCATGTAGACGCCGGCCCCGATCGGGTTGAGATCATGTCACGGGAAACAGCAGAACAGTGCGTCGCGGCTCTGGCCAACACCGATATCCCGACAATCGACATCACCGGTGGTGCGCCGGAATTGAACCCAAATTTTCGCTGGCTGGTCAAGCGGGCACGGGACCTGGGCCGGCATGTGATGGATCGCTGCAATCTGTCCGTGTTGCTGCTTCCCTCACAGGCGGACCTTACGGAATTCTTGGCCAGCCATGGAGTCGAAATCATCGCGTCGCTGCCGTCCTATCGTGCCGGACAGACCGATGCACAGCGCGGGGACGGCATCTTTGAGAAATCCATCGAGGCCCTCCGCCTCTTGAATCGCTTCGGCTATGGCCGACCGAACAGCGGGCTTCTCTTGAATCTTGTGTACAACCCCGTCGGCGCGTTCCTACCTCCTAAACAAGAGGCCACCGAAGCTCAATTCAAGAAACAACTCCATGCCCAGTACGGCATCGAATTTAACCGGCTTTACACGATCACCAATATGCCGATCAGCCGGTTTCTGGAGTTTCTCATGGAAAGCGGGAATTATGATCAGTATATGACGCGGCTCGCCAATGCGTTCAATCCAGCAGCCGCCGCCGGTGTGATGTGTCGATCGACCCTATCGGTTGGATGGGACGGCAAACTCTACGATTGCGACTTCAATCAGATGCTCGACCTTCCGGTCGATCATGGCGCGCCGTCACATATCCGAGACTTCGACCTCGTACAACTGCATCATCGACAGATTGTGACTCGCAATCATTGCTACGGCTGCACGGCCGGCTCAGGCTCGTCTTGCAGCGGAGCCACATCGTAATCGGCTTCCGATGGACCTTACCGTCTTCACATTTTTCCTGATCCTCCTCCTGGCCTTTGCCAACGGCACAAATGACGTGTCGAAGGCCATCGCGACAATGGTCGGCAGTGGTATCGCCAACTATCGGACGGCCATTGCGTGGGGAACATTCTGGACAATGGTCGGCGCGGCGGCTTCGGCCTTTATTGCCTCGGCCATGGTCAAAACCTTCAGCAGCGGCTTCATCCAGCCGGACCTCGATATTCCCTCCGCGTTAGCCCCAGCGGTTTTGTGTGGGGCCATGCTCTGGGTACTCTTCGCGTCGAAGACCGGACTGCCGGTCTCCACGACGCACGCGTTGACCGGTTCGCTGGTTGGAGGAGGCGTGCTGGCTTTTGGCGTCGATGGCTTAATCTGGTCGACGGTCTCGAAGAAAATCGTGCTCCCCTTGTTGATAAGTCCCTTTCTTTCATTCGGCCTTTCTATTTTATTTCATCCTCTTATCGTCATGATCGCAAAACGCTGGGAGGGGCTCTGTGTCTGTATCATACCGAGCCATCGAGCGCTCGTAACAATCGATGCACAGGGTTGTACCCGCACCTTGTTTCAAGCCGGAGGCAGCGGCTTACCGGTGGCCGCAGTCCCATCGCAATGCGACCGGGCGGGATTATCAGGGCCCACTATCGGCCTCGACTCTATTCACTGGTTGTCCAGCGGACTGGCCTCACTCGCACGCGGTACCAACGATGCCCCAAAGATCGCGGCGATGCTCTTGCTCGGCAGCACACTGACGGCATGGCCGAGTCCCACCTGGCACATCATTGCGTTTGCAGGCGTGGCGATCGCTATTGGTATCGGCAGCTATTGGGGTGGGCGGCGCGTGACAGAGGTACTCGCTGAGAGAGTGACGCAGATGAATCATTCGGAAGGCTTGTCGGCCAATCTGACCACGTCGTCGCTGGTCCTGCTTTCCAGCACGTTGGGTCTTCCTGTTTCAACCACGCATGTCAGCAGCTCTGCCATCATCGCTATCGGACTCCTGAGAGGGACCAGTTCTGTTCGCTGGGCCACTGTACGAGACATGGTGATGGCCTGGCTTGTGACAATTCCCGCCACCGCCTTTTTGGCGTGCCTCGCCTATTTTCTCCTTTCCAAAGCCATCTAGGGCTTGTCACCCAGATCCCACTCTGTTAAGGTACCGCTGCAATTCAGTCATCTATCTAAATACCAATATACATATTTCAAATGGTGTGGGACCCAAAAGATCCATGGGGCAAAAAGTCTGACCCGCTTGAGGAGGCTCTCAAGCAGGCCCAGTCTCAGCTGAAAGATTTGTTTCCATCCGGCGGATTGAAGAACCTTCTTCCATCAGGCGGTGCCTGGAATATCATTATCGCCGGCTTGCTGATCCTACTGGTTTGGCAAAGCGTGTTCATCGTCGCCCCTGACGAGGAGGGGGTCGTAAAACGGTTCGGTGTGCCGGTCCGCTCCGCGGAGCCCGGCCCTCACTTCAAGATTCCCTTCGTAGAAACCGTCCTCCAGCCGAAGGTCGAGAAACTCCACCGCCTAGAAATCGGCTTCCGCACGACCCAACAAGGGCGCCAGCAAATGGTACCCCAAGAAGCCCTGATGCTGACCGGCGACATGAACATCCTCGGGATCGAGTTCATCGTCCAATATAAGATCAAAGAAGCCCGTGAATTTCTCTTCAATGTGGCAGATATCCATGAAACCATCGGCAAGGCCGCTGAGGCCTCGATGCGAGAAGTGGTCGGCAAGAGCAAGATCGACGAAGCCTTGACCACCGGCAAAGCCGTGATCCAAGCAGACACGATGGCCTTACTGCAAACGATTCTCGACCAGTACCACTCCGGAGTGCAAATCGCCGCCGTGCAACTGCAAGACGTCAATCCTCCGGAAGCGGTGGCAGCCGCCTTTAAAGATGTCACCAACGCCAAAGAAGACCGCGAAAAGCTGATCAACCAAGCGCAAGGGTACCGTAACGACATCATTCCCAGGGCAAAAGGTGAAGCCGCTGAGCGGGTCAACCAGGCGAGGGGGTTTGCGCAGGCCCGGCTCAATCGTGCCCAAGGCGAGACAAACCGGTTCCTCGCCACCTTAAAAGAGTACAATCAGGCGAAGGATGTGATCAGCAAGCGAATTTACATCGAAACACTGGAAGAGATCCTTCCAAATGTGGAGAAGGTCATCATCGACGGCAAGGGAGGTGAGCGAGTGCTGCCCTATCTTCCGCTCGACCGTCTCTCTCGATCTCAATCCATGACCGCGGTGAAACCTGCTCCTCAACCGGAAGTCGAAGAGCTGAGGCCTGAGCCGCCTCCCACCCTCAGACCGAGAGGGAACCGACCATGACAAAGCAGGGCATCATCATCACACTGCTGGCCGTCACCGTCGCCCTGTTTGTGCTTGGAGCCTCACCCCTCTTCGTGGTCGATGTGATCCAGACCGCTATCGTCGTCCAGCTGGGTAAGCCGGTGCGCACTATCACCGAGCCTGGACTGTACGTGAAGGTGCCGTTCGTGCAGGAAGTGACGTACTTCGAGAAACGGTTGCTGGATTACGATTCGAACGCGCAGGATGTTATTACTCAGGACAAAAAAACGCTGCTCTTGGATAACTTCGCCAAATGGCGGATCACCGATCCGTTGAAAGTCTACCAGGCCTTCCAAAGTCAACGCGGCGCGCTCCAACGGTTGAACGATATCATCTATTCCGAGCTCCGTGTCGAGTTGGGCCGCCATGAGTTACTAGAGATCGTCTCCAGCACCAGGGCTGACATCATGCGGGTAGTCACCGAACGCGCGAACGAGAAGGCGTCGGTGTACGGCATCGAGATTCAGGACGTCCGGATCAAACGGGCCGACTTACCGGAACAGAACGAGAAGGCTGTCTTTGCCCGTATGCAGGCGGAGCGGGAACGGCAAGCCAAGCAGTATCGAGCCGAAGGTGCGGAGGAAGCACAAAAAATTCGATCGGAAGCCGAGAAAGACCGAGAGATTATCCTGGCCCAAGCCTACAAGGAATCTGAAGAACTTCGAGGCGGCGGCGATGCCAAGGCGTTTCGGATCTATGCCGACGCCTATAAACAAGACCCGAAGTTCTTTGAGTTTACACGCTCAATGGAAGCCTATAAGAGCGTGTTCAAAGATGGCTCGACGCTGGTGATGAGTCCCGATTCGGAATTCTTCAAATACCTCAAACAACGCTGACTCCTCACGATAGCCCCACGATTTTCCCGCTCGTCGGCTCGAGACCAATCCGTTCACCGGCCGGCTTCTTTGGCAACCCCGGCATCAGTTGAATTCCTGAGCAGACAGCCGTAACAAATCCGGCTCCGGCCAAGATCCGTAGCTCCTGGATCGGCACCGTAAACCCGGTCGGTCTCCCTTTGAGTGCGGGGTCATGGGACAGCGACAGCGGAGTTTTGGCCATACAGACAGGTAACCCACCGAACCCCAGGGCCTCAGCAGCATCTAGCTGACGTTCGGCCTGTGGCTCAAATCGGACGCCTGCCGCTCCATATATGTGCATGGCAATAGTCTCAATCTTTTTTCTGATCGGCCAAGATAGTTCATACAGGTATTTAAAGCGACCCGGGCTCTCCGATGCCTTGGCCACCGCCGCCGCGAGCTGCTCGGCCCCTTTCCCCCCATCAGCCCAGTGAGTTGAGACTGCGGCGTCTATGGCTCCCATCTTCAGCGATTGTTCACGCACCCAATCCAATTCATCCTGTGGGTCATCCTGAAAGGCATTGACCGCAACAACCACCGGCACTCCGTGTGCCCGGACATTCGCGATGTGCTGCTCCAGATTGGCGATTCCCTTCGACAACGCTTCCTGATTCGACCCGGTTAGACTCACGGGTAACGCAACTCCGGCTTTGGCAACCCCTCCGCCGCCATGGAGTTTCAGGGCGCGTAACGTCGCCACAAGCACCGCTACGGCCGGGGTAAATCCCGACGCGCGACATTTGATGTTAAAAAACTTCTCGGCCCCCAGATCACTGCCGAAGCCGGCCTCCGTCACGACAAAATCGGCACACCGAAGCGCGATCGCATCGGAGACGATCGAACAATTTCCATGCGCGAGGTTGCCGAAAGGTCCTGTATGAATAAAAGCAGGGGTGCCCTCGAGTGTTTGCACCAGATTCGGCATAAGTGCATCTTTCAGAAGAGCAGCCATCGACCCTACGCAATTCAGCTGTTCAGCCGTGACCGGATTGCCAGACTTCGTGAACCCCACGAGTATTCGGCCAAGTCTGGCGCGGAGCTCGAAAGGATCCTTTGCCAGTGCCAACACGGCCATAACCTCTGAAGCCTCGGTGATGACGAACTGCCCTCGGCGTCCACCTGTGCCTTCCCCAAGTACGACCTCCCGAAGCGCCCGATCATTCATACTCAGCGTTCGAGGCCATGTCACTTGTTCCGGATCGATCGACAGTGCGTTTCCGTGGAATAGATGGTTATCAAGGAACGCTGAGAGGAGATTATGGCTGGCAGCTACTGCATGGGCATCCCCGGTCAGATGAAGATTGATATCTTCCATCGGCACGACTTGGGCATGCCCTCCGCCGGTCCCGCCCCCCTTAACGCCGAAGACCGGACCCAACGAGGGCTGCCTTAGGGTAAGCGCGGTTCGATGCCCTAAACGCGAAAGGCCCATCGCAAGGCCGATCGATGTTGTGGTCTTTCCTTCTCCTAACGGTGTGGGGTTGATCGCAGTGACCAGGATATATCGCCCTGTTGGCGCATCCCGAAGTCGATCCAATATCTTGAGTGAAACTTTTGCCTTGTCTCGACCATAGGGAGTGAGTTCCTCGGCACGAACTCCAAGCTGAGAACCGATGTCGATGATGGGAAGGGAATGAATGGATTGCGCGATCTCGAGGTCGGTCAAGGGACTATCTTCGTGATCTACTCAGTTTGGCAGTATTGGGACGAGCTAGTTCTCGAGGCACAGTATGATCTTCGGAGACGGCCAGTCTAGTCCCGTCCATTCAAGGAAACCTCACGAACTTATTCCAGGATGTATTTGGTTGGATCAAGGGCTTGGCCGTTTACCTTCACCATGTAGTGGAGGTGAGGGCCAGTGGATAATCCAGAGCTTCCAACCAGCGCGATCACATCGCCACGCTCAACCCTCTGACCTTCCTTCACCAAAGCCTTCGCCAAGTGCCCATACATCGTCTCGACTCCATAACCATGATCCACACGGACCATATTCCCAAGCTTAGGATCATATCCCGTCGACGTAATCCGCCCCTGGGCCGGAGCACGAACCGGAGTATTTGGTGCAGCCCCGATGTCCAATCCATCATGCCAAGCAGGCTTCTCGGTGAACGGGGAAACTCGAGGGCCAAATCCCGACGTCACCCAACCTTTGACCGGCCAAATAGAAGGCGTCGAAGCCCAACGGGTGGAGCGCTGCTCGGCTGCTTCTGACAGCTCCCTCAAGATACGCTCTTGTGCAGTTGCGGCTCGCTCAAGCCAGTCTAAACCTTCCTTCACCGCAACGATCGCATCCGCACTATTCTTGGACATGTCTGTACCGACGGCTGAGTGTTGGCTTTCCCCTACCGTCCCCTCCTTAGCGCTGCTGGAATTTGGCGCTACCACACTACTTCCCTGTGCGCTGGACGCGGTCCCTTCTTCAGGAAGGGGTACCTCCTCACCACCACGACCGTTCGCCATATCGCCGGACTTAGGGAGCTCTATTCCGAGCATGACCCGAAGTCTCTGATTGACCTCATTCATGGCTCCCATGCGTTTCTTCAAATCATCAATGGCAGCCGTAAATGCCGCGGTCTGCTCGCGTGCACTCATTGCCTCGCTGCGGAAAGAGGCCAACTCCCATACTTCTCCTGTTCTCACGACATAATGGGATACGACAAGGAGATCGGCCAGCACCACCAGGCCAACACAGACCAGCAAACGACGGAGGAGTTTTCTTGAAAAGCTAAAACGAAGGGGCTTTGCGGTGGAGCCCCTAAAGATTACAATCGTATAGGAATCGCCGTCTTGATTAGTCGTCTGAGCCATAACTATCGCCCTCCGTACCCACCCACACCTTACAAGCCTTCTCTTAGGCGGTCCAGCAAATTACCTACTTTCGCTCACTATGGTCAACCGTAAAAATAGTGTTTTCGCCTAGCTGTTTCAACCACATTATCTAGGAGGTCTCATGACTCACCCACTCAAGATACGGTGGGAACCCTTTGATTACAGGAATCGCTATAATTTCCGGCACCTTGTACGAATGAAGGTGCTGTATTGTTTCCTGTAGAGCCAGATATTTATCGGAAGTCGTCTTGATCAACACGAGTGATTCTTGATCGGTCATGATCTTACCCTCCCACCGATACGTCGAACGCACCGTGGGGATAGTTGATGCGCACGCCGCTAGGCGAGACTGCACCACGTGGTCGGCAATCTTAGCCGCATCGTCTTGGTTTGCTGTGGTGACCATGACAACAATCACCTTAATTGGCTCAGCCTCCATGAGAAGGCCAGGATACTCAAGGACATGTCTACAATCAACCTAAACGGGGCTACCACTTCTGAGTAAGTGATTGAGCAACATCCATGCCCAGACAGGAAAGCTCATCAATACTCATTGTATGAATTTGCAATGGCTTAGGAGATGCTCCGTCCTTGAGATCGGGACCTTAAAGCTAGAAGCTGTATGATAAACGACACAGACAAGCAATTTTTGTGAGCCACCGTTCAAGAACTGCCTCTCGAGCCACTTTGGTAGGTTATTCACCATTGGTCGCCACTCGTGCTCTACCCTTTCCCCATCTTTGCCAACTCCTCAAAGTAGTGCGCAAAGGCCTTCATTCCACCTGAAGCCTGACCCCAATCATAATACTCGTTTGGAGCGTGATATCCATGTTCCGGCAAGCTTAAGCCCATGAAAAGTATAGGTACTTTCCAAGTCTTCTGCATCGTAACGACCGCACCAATCGATCCTCCCTCACGCACAAATGCTGAATCCTTTCCAAACCCTGCTTTTATGGCGCGCTTCACGCAATCCACATAAGATCCTGTAAAACTGCCCTTGTACGGGTGGAGCATGCCTTCCCGTTCAACCATCACACTTGGATTCACCCTCGCAACGTGCTTCTTCAGTAAAGCAAATACCCTCTCGGGTTTTTGGTTCGGTACAAGGCGCATACTGACCTTGAGCTCGCCGTGGCCGGACACAACCGTCTTAATACCTTGTCCCTGATATCCTCCGCTGAGCCCATGAATTTCAAAGGTTGGAGATGCCCAGATCCGACGCATGACGTCCGCTGGATCCTGCACACGAAGAGATCGAAACCCGTACGCGTCCTTGAAGCGATTTACCTGAAAACCGGACTTGAGGAAACTCTTGATCTCCTCTTTGGTCGGCTCGACCACATCATCATAAAAACCCGGTATCTTTACTCGACCGGTCCTTGCATCAAGACACGCGTTCGCCACCTCCATCAACTCAGCCAGCGGATTCCGCGCGGCTCCTCCGGTCACACCCGAGTGTGCGTCTTTCTCTCCGGTTCGCAGGGTCAGTCTCGCGCCGAGCAACCCACGCAAACCGTATGGGACAGCGGGCCGGCCCTTGGAAATCCAGATGGTGTCCGAGACGATCACGGAATCCGGTTTTGGCACAGCCGTAAGGTCTCGAAGCCCTACGCTAAAATGAGGACTTCCAATCTCTTCTTCAAGTTCCCACAGAAACCGAATATTGATCGGGACACCTCGCTCAATGGCATAGCGAGCACCGAACAGAGCTGTCAGAGCTGGCCCCTTGTCGTCGGTGGCACCTCGGCCATGATAGATCCCGTGCTTGTTTCTAAACGCAAACGGAGGGTGCTTCCATTCCGGCTCTTGGGCAGGCTGCACGTCCAGGTGATTGTAGATGGTGACGGTTGGATACTCAGCCCCCGTTGTCCACCCCCCAGAGACAATGGGATACCCACCGGTCTCGACAACCTGAGCCTTGGCACCCATCTCGACCAAATACTGCACGGCCAAATCTGCCACGCGTCGGATATCACCCTTGCGGGATGAGTCCATGCTGATTGACGGCAGTTCCACCATCTGACCTAAGAGATCCTCAAACTTCGGTCGTGCCGTCGTGATGAAGGTCCGAAGTTGCCGCTCATTCCTCATGCGTGTGATCCTCCATGGCTGAGAGACGGTGGATTATAGCGGCCGTGCAAGAGAAGAGAAAGTCACTACGGGACCAAGCAAAGATGGTGATAGAATGCGTCCATATGTTGAACTGGACCTGGCTCATCACTTGGCTCATGGGTGTCTTGCTCACGCTTGTTGGAACAAGTACACCGTCGCTCTTGTGGGCAGAAGAACCGATCAACATCCAGCTCATACTCGAAGAACCACGCGTCTACCATCTCCGGCGCGTCATCATGCACGGCATTGCACGAGATGTGCAGCCGCTCGCTCCCTACACGGTTCCCAATGGTGACAACTGTTACGGCGCGTACTTGTTTCGCCTGGAAGAAGACGAGGCGACGATTCCGGTTGCGGTGCTAGGCATTTGTGGCAGACCCCTCGTCCGCGACCCTGACATCGAAGATGGAGATCGGATCGAAGTGAGTGCGACGATCCAGGCTCCGAGTCACGGCGGCTACTATCTGAGCTTCAAGGGATTGAAAGTGGCCACTGAACAAGAAGGCGTCGTGCAGGCAGTGGCCGATCGTATTCTTCCGCTCGTCGAGTAGCGCCTCCTACCTATTCAGCTGTCAGGTATCACCACTTTTCTTTACAGCTCTTCAAGCCAGCGATATAGTCGTCTCAAGTCTGGCGTTCTTGAATACCAGTAAAACAGGAGCCGCCCCATGGTGTGGATCGTCTTAGCCGTCATGGCCATCTGTGCGCTGTTCGTCATCGGCATCTACAACAGCCTGGTGCGACTGAGGGTCCAGTCCGAGAGTGCGTGGGCGGACATCGACGTACAGTTAAAGCGCCGACATGATTTGATCCCCAACCTGGTCGACACGGTAAAAGGCTACGCGGGGCATGAAAAGCAGACGCTTGATGCCGTTATCAGCGCACGCAACCGCG
>CAZAKX010000038.1:0-24467 GCA_964485915.1 uncultured Nitrospira sp.
AGGTGGACGCACCGCTTTCCTGCGCCTCTTTCAGCGCTTTTTCAGCTTCCTGGATCTGTTGAGTGGGTGGGTCCGCACATCCAGCTGTTATCACAATAGCAAGTGCGATGGGTATAAGGAATACTCGGCTCTGCATACGAAAGACCCTCCTTAAGAGTTCTATTGCCAGCCTGCGGGCTATTTTACCTATTCATTCACCACGTGTAACACTTGTGTCCCGTTTCAGCCCTACCGTCGCCATGAAATGACAGAGAAGCTCTTACCTTAACGGCCCATACGTTTCAAAAAGATTCTCACTCCTTGAGACCAGCAAGCTCGGTGCCACGACTCATTCTGATTGTCCAGTTAGTATATATGTATTTCGCATATTTAGACAGAAGTCAACGAGGAACCGGTATCAGACTTGTGGCATTCTGGCACAGGACCGCAAAAGCGCCTCAAACATGCAGGCCTGTAGGTGCTGGTTATTATAGTATTGGATCCAAAGTAGTTTTCATCCTCAGGAGCATCATCAAATTGACTCCTCCCTATACCTCCCCTATAATTCGCCGTTCATTTTAAGCAGCATCTTAATCGTACGTGAGTGGAAGGAGAGCTATGTCTTTTACATCTCGACAACCG
Source organism: uncultured Nitrospira sp. (assembly GCA_964485915.1). Classification (GTDB taxonomy): domain Bacteria; phylum Nitrospirota; class Nitrospiria; order Nitrospirales; family Nitrospiraceae; genus Nitrospira_D. Next base: position 622 of record CAZAKX010000038.1, read on the forward strand.
TCGAACTTAAAGAAGAAACGTGAGCATGGATTTAGAAAACGCATGAGTACCAAAAATGGTCGTAAGGTTCTGGCCCGCCGTCGGGCGAAAGGACGAGCACGGCTGACCGTTTAGACACCGTGTGCTGACCAGCGGTGTCCTTCGGAGTGCGTTTCCAATCCCTTCGTGTTGCTGTGTACGGCCACCTACCACCTCATATTCTCCACATGGATCATTAGGGTGGGATAGAACGAAGGACTACTCCTTTTCGCATGACGCCGAAGACACCCCGACCGACGACGATCTTTTTACGGAGCACGCGGGATATCCAAACAGTCAAAGATCATGGCCGCCGACTTTCGACGAATCTCTTCAATCTTCTCGCCTGCGCGATGGGCGATACACCCACGCGAGTGGGGATTATTGTGGGGAAACGATTCGGGAATGCAGTCCGGCGAAATCGTGCAAAACGAGTGTTCCGAGACTTGGCTAGACAATTACACCCGGACATGGTGGCAGGCTGCGGGGTGCTTGTCTTTCCTAAACGGGACGCTCTCTTGCAATCGCGAGAAGACTTGACCCGGCTGTGGAAATCTTCGCTGGAACGCATGCGCCTGCTGCGTCAAGGCACATAAAGGTCCCAATTGGTATGCGACACCTGTGTCTCTGGCTCATTCAAGGCTACAGAATGGTGATTTCCCCATTATTTGGGCCGACATGCCGCTTCGATCCAAGTTGTTCGCAATATGCGTCTGACGCGATTACCAAATACGGTGTGTTGCAGGGAATCGGGCTGGCGATGGTCAGGCTCATGAAGTGTCATCCTTTTCATCCCGGGGGGGAAGACCCGGTCAAGTAGTGTCAATTTTATCTTTAAAGAAAGCATAGCCTTCGCATGGAAAAGCGCGTCGTTGTGTTCCTAGTACTCTCCCTGGCCATCATCTTTGGCTACGAATACGTGCTCACCGAGCTCGGTCTGCTCCCGAAATCAACGGTGTCTGCGCCTTCCGATCAGACGCCCACAGAGGGATCGTCGCCTGCTGCGACTGATCAGGGTCAGGGTCCGGACGCTCATTCCTCGAGCCAGAATGCGGGCGGCAATGAACCGCCTCTCAAGCCGTCCGCTGACGATCTCAAGGTGCATGCCGCACCGAAGGAACTTGCCCTAGCCGAAACTGTCGATGTGGAGACTGATCTGTATCGTGCCACATTCACTACCCGAGGGGCCGCACTCACAAGCTGGGAATTGACACGTTACCGTAGCACCTCGGATCCTGATGCCGCTGTCCAGCTCGTCAGGCAAGGAGGCAAGTTTGTAGAGCCTTTGATCATCACTACGGATGACGCCACCGTCACCAAGGAGTTAGGACAAGGTATCTATCATGTGAAAAGGGATTTCACGACAATAGACCAGGACCATCCAACCGGACATCTGACGTTCTCCTATGACAACCCCGAAACGGGGATTCGGCTGGAGAAGCGGATGACCTTTCACGCTACTAGCTATATCGTGGATATGGAAGTGATCCCGACCGGCTTACCTGGGTCGGTCAAAGTCGAGTTGGGAACCAACTTTGGTGTCGTGGATTGGGGAGAAGGATTCATTGGGTCGGTCGGGGCTGCATCGCTGGTCGATGACAAGGTTGAAAAGAGCACACCTGAATCCGAGGCTGAGCGGAAGGGTGCTGTAAAATGGGCGGCCCTGCAGGACAAGTATTTTATTGCCGCGCTGATGCCGAAGGTGAGCGCTTCAGTCCTGGTCAAGAATCAGGGTGAGAAATTGGTCTCCAGCGCTGTTCGTATGCCGATTGATGCCTCTGGACTCCCGCTTCATTTTCAGTTATTCGCCGGCCCCAAGGAATACGACACGCTTACGAGTTTGCAAATCGGCTTAGAGGATACGATCGATTTCGGATGGTTTCTCTTTGGAAGCTGGGATACGGTTCGAGCCGTCGCCAAACCGATTTTCTACGTCCTCCGCTCAATCAACGAGTATACGCATAACTATGGGTTGACCATCATCCTTCTGACGGTCGGGATCAAAGTGCTGTTTATCCCTCTGCAGTACAAGAGTTACAAATCTATGAAGCAGATGCAGGGTATTCAGCCGAAAGTGGCGGCTCTGCAGGAGAAATTCAAAGATGATCGAGAACGCCTGAACAAGGAGCTCATCAAGGTCTACCGTGATAACAAGGTGAATCCGGTGGGCGGCTGTCTCCCGATGGTGTTACAGATGCCGGTGTTCGTGGCCTTGTTCAATATTCTGTATATGACGATCGATCTACGCCAAGCGCCCTTGGGGCTGTGGATTACCGACTTGTCCGTGCAGGACCCTTACTACATTCTCCCCATCATTATGGGGGTCAGCATGTTCGTCATGCAAAAGATCCAACCCACTACCATGGATCCGAATCAGGCGAAGATCATGCTGATGCTGCCCGTGTTCATGACGTTTCTGTTTATCAATTTTCCTGCCGGCTTAGTGCTTTACTGGCTGACCAACAACGTATTGAGCATCGTTCAGCAGTTTGTCACCGATCGTTTCTTCTTCAAGAATCGCCCCATTTTACCCAGCGTAGAGGAAGCTGATGGTAAGAAGGCCTAACCGTCGGTCTCTTTCGATGCGAGTAGGCATTAGGAGTGGTGGGGATCATGCCGATCGATGGGTCTCCTGACGATACCATCTGTGCGATCGCCACGCCCGTGGGCGAAGGAGGTATCGGAATCCTTCGTATTAGCGGTCCTGATGCTCTTCGTGTTGCAAGCAAGGTCGTGAGACTGCGCTCCAATCAGCCGCTGAATACCACCTCATCACACACGATTCACGTCGTTGATATTTTCGAGCTTTGTCACCCTAGTCCGTCCGCCGACTCACATTCCGATCCTCCTTTTGGCGATGTGCACATCATCGACGAAGGCCTAGTGGTCTACATGAAGAAGCCACGGTCGTTCACGGCAGAGGACGTGGTTGAAATTCATTGCCACGGGAGCGGGATTGCCCTCAAACGGGTGTGCGAAGCATGCGTCCATGCCGGCGCCCGCTTAGCCCAGCCTGGGGAGTTCACAAAGCGTGCATTCCTAAACGGACGTCTGGATTTATCTCAGGCGGAGGCCGTACTGGATACCATCAAGGCGAAGTCGGACCTGGGTTTGAAAATGGCCCAACGTCTGCTCCGTGGCGCGCTTGGGCAGCAGGTTAGTGGATTAAGAGATTCTCTTATGGCTTTGCTGGCTCATGTCGAGGCTGGGATCGATTTTTCGGAGGAAGATATCTCATTTGTCGGGCAAGAAGAACTGATTGCATCTCTCCAAGGCACACGCGCGCAGATACAGGCGATGTTAGCGACGGCGGAGACCGGTCGCGTGTTACGAGAAGGGGCTCGCGTCGTCATTGCAGGGAAGCCCAATGTGGGGAAATCCAGCTTGCTGAACACCCTGCTTCATGAGAATCGGGCAATTGTAACGGATATTCCTGGAACGACCAGGGATGTGATTGAAGAATCAGTCGATTGGCAGGGGCTGCGCATTACATTTTTCGATACCGCCGGCCTTCGTGAAACCTCCGATGTGGTTGAACAGGAAGGCATGAAGCGATCCCGCCTGGCTCAGGAAGAGAGTGATATGGTTCTGCATGTGGTGGATGCAGCGGAACTTGCCAAGCCCGGAGGGAATGACCTGGCGTTCCCCGCTCTGGTCAGGGAAGATCTGATTGTGCTGAACAAGATCGATCTTCTTGACTCGATTGCGGTCGTCCGGCTCTGTGAGTCGCTCTCTCAACGCTCCAGCCGCAGGGTCGTTCCTCTTTCGGTACGAACCGGAGAAGGCTTAGGTGAACTGAAGCGAGTGATTGAATCTCGATTCTTGGGTCCCTCGCTAGAGGCCGGTGATGGGTTGATCATCACGAATGTACGCCATCGTTTGGCTCTAGAGCGAGCGGTGAGTTGCCTCGATGAGGCGCTGGCGTCGGTAGGAGCAGGAATCCAACCCGAGTTTGTTGCGGTTGATCTTCGTGGAGCTGCTGATGCGCTTGGGGAGATCGTGGGCATAGTGACGACGGATGATATTTTGGATCGTATTTTCTCAGAGTTTTGCATTGGAAAGTAGGGATACCCTTGTCCACAACATTTGATGTGATTGTGGTCGGTGGAGGCCATGCGGGGTGCGAGGCCGCTCTCGCGGCGGCGCGAATGGGAGCAAACACGTTGCTCTTAACCATGGAATTGAGCCGCGTGGCGCAGATGTCTTGCAACCCGGCAGTTGGAGGGATTGCCAAGGGGCACTTGGTCAAGGAAATCGACGCTCTCGGCGGTGAAATGGGGCGGAATACCGATCGCGCCGGCATTCAGTTTAGATTTATCAACACCAGTAAGGGCCCGGCGGTGCGTGCATTGCGCGCCCAATGTGACAAGTCGCTGTACCGTACAGCGATGCAAGAAACCCTCTCGTTGGAACAATATCTGACTTTGGCAGAGGGTGTCGTAGACAAATTGTTAGTAGATGCAGGAACGGTCACCGGTGTCGTGACGGGATCCGGCGAGACCATTCATGCCAAAGCAGTCATTCTGACATCAGGTACTTTCCTTAGGGGTCTTATCCATATCGGCCTCAACCATTTTCCGGCCGGTCGCGCCGGGGAAGCTGCGGCTGAGCATCTTACCGATTGCATGCGCGATCTTGGGTTTGAGACAGGACGACTGAAGACGGGAACTCCGCCTCGATTGGATAAAGACACCATCGATTTTTCTGCCATGATTCCTCAACCCGGAGATACTCCACCTCCCGCTTTCTCGTATCGGACTCGGCACATCACGACGAAACAAATCCTGTGTTATTTGACCTATACCGGATCGGATACCCACCACGTGATTCGGGAGAACCTTGATCGCTCTCCTCTTTATAGTGGTGCGATTGAATCGATCGGCCCTCGATACTGCCCATCCATCGAGGACAAAGTCGTTCGCTTTGCAGAAAAGGAACGGCATCAGATCTTTATCGAACCGGAGGGCCTTGACTCCAACGAATTTTATCCAAATGGTATTTCAACCAGCTTGCCGGTTGATGTCCAGGTAGCCATGTTAAAGACAATTCCTGGATTGGAACATGCCAAGATGCTCAAACCTGGTTATGCCATCGAGTATGACTATTTCCCACCCCGACAACTGTATAGAACCCTCGAAACAAAGCAGGTAGCTGGTCTTTACCATGCCGGACAGATCAATGGTACTTCTGGTTATGAAGAGGCCGCTGCGCAAGGTTTGGTCGCGGGAATTAATGCGGTCTTAAAGATAAGAGAACAGTCTCCGCTGATTCTTGATCGATCCCAGGCCTACATCGGTGTACTTATCGATGATCTCATTACAAAAGATGCCTACGAGCCTTACCGTATGTTTACATCACGAGCCGAATACCGGTTATTACTACGGCATAGCAATGCTGATCTTCGCCTCATGCAAATAGGACACGATGTCGGCCTGATTCCTGACGAGGCGTATGAAAAATTCGAACAGAAGAAGAGAATGATAGAAACGGAGATCGAGCATTTACACACCGCCAGGCCACAGTTTACTGAAGAAATCTCTTTAAAAACAAAAGGTACTTATCTTGAGAATGCCTCGCCTAGCCTGACCATGGCACAGCTCCTTCGGAGGCAGGAGGCAAATTATCGTGATCTTTTGGAGTTTTTTGGGGAAGACGTGATTAGCGACCATGAAATCGCGGACGAAGTTGAGCTTCAGATCAAATATGAAGGGTATGTACGACGACAGATTCAGCAGATTGAGAAATTCAGGCGACTCGAACATAAGTTAATTCCCCAGAGTTTCGATTACAACACTGTTTCAGGATTTTCTCGTGAAGTCAGGGAAAAGTTAATCAGGGTCAGACCTGAGACGATTGGTCAAGCATCTCGTATATCAGGTGTCACTCCAGCCGCCATCTCCTTACTCCTCGTAACAATCGAAAAGAGCAACCGACTATGCCGTTCGAATGGTCACTCTCTGTCCTAAGACTCCTTATCACCACCGTTTGCTATTGACCTTCAATGAGTATCAGCGTAATTGTTCCACGTGGAACAAGATGTCGCTCTCTCGTCTTTGATTCATGAATGTTCTACGAATATAGGAATCACTCTCAGCAGCGAACAAGTCCATCTGTTCATCCGGTACCTCAGGCATCTGCAAATCTGGAATCGATCTATTAATCTTACGACCATAATCTCAGATGAAGAAATTGTCGTTAAGCACTTTGTGGACTCCTTTGCTGCGTTGAATGCTGTAACGATCAATTCGGGATCACGACTTCTAGATGTGGGAACCGGTGCCGGCTTTCCTGGAGTCCCACTGAAGATTGCCCGACCAGATCTGAGCGTTACTCTTGTTGAGCCGTCCCAAAAGAAAACTTCTTTTCTCCGTTTTATCGTCGGTCTACTCCGCCTTGAGAATGTTGACATATTCGAGGGAACCATTGATCGATATCTCGATACTCTCACGACGGTTGGATCGTACGATTACGTTACGACTCGTGCATTGAAACCAAGTTTGATCATGAATGTTGGGGCTAATCTGCTTCGCCCAGGTGGAAGGGCAATTTTCTATTCTTCGCAGCTGATAAATGCAATTTGCCTCCATGAGCCATGGCAGGTTGTGAATCGTTATCTGTTCGATCTTCCAATGGAATTCGGGAAAAGGTGCATTTCAATTTGTTCACTTCCTTCTGACATTTAATGAATTCCATCGTTCCACGTGGAACATAAACCTGATGCTGGAGCATCCTAATGGCAAAGGTTATCGCTATAGCGAATCAAAAAGGTGGCGTTGGAAAGACGACTACCGCTATCAATCTATCCGCCGCCATCGCACTCGAGGGAAAATCCGTCCTTCTCGTTGATATGGATCCTCAGGGGAATGCCACAAGTGGTTTGGGGATTGACCACCAATCGGTGACGAACAGCACCTATACCTGTTTAGTCAAGAACAGCTCAGTTCAGGAAACTTTCATAAAAACATCGATTCAAGGGCTTTCACTGCTACCAGCCAATGCCGATCTTGCCGGAGCAGAAGTCGAACTCGTCAATGTTGAAGGGCGTGAAGGGTATTTGAGATCAATAATGGGTGACGTGAAGGAACAGTATGATTATATTTTCCTCGATTGCCCTCCTGCACTTGGAGTTCTTACTATCAATGCCCTTACCGCTGCAGATTCAGTACTGATACCCGTCCAGTGTGAATACTACGCCATGGAAGGTTTAACACGACTCGTCGGCAGCATTGATCTTATTCGGCAATCCTTTAATCCAAACCTAGAAATTCAAGGAATCATCCTCACCATGTATGATTCTCGAAATAGCTTGGCTCGACAGGTGACAGAACAAATACGATCCCACTTCGCTGAAAAAGTTTACCAAACACTCATTCCTCGCAATGTCGCCCTGGCAGAAGCCCCAAGCTATGGTCGCCCGGGGATCTTGTACAATGCAGCATCGTCCGGCTCCCAGTCTTACGTACTTTTTGCTAAGGAGTTTATTGCCCATGGAGAAAAAAGCTCTCGGTAAAGGACTTGGCGCCCTTTTACCACCACCAAGGGTCAGCCCACCTGCAGACGCAGCCGATGTTCAACGGATCCGGTTAGAGGCCATTGTGCCCAATCGTTATCAGCCTCGGCACGTGTTCCAGGAGAATGAACTGGCCGAGCTCGCTGCCTCTATCAAGGAAAGTGGAGTTATCCAGCCGATCATCGTTCGACGAAAGGGTGATGGCACCTACGAACTCATCGCGGGAGAACGGCGATGGCGGGCCTCCAAACTGGCTGGTCTAGACACTATCCCCGTCGTTATTAAAAACTGTACAGACCAAGAGTCCCTATTGCTGGCTCTGGTTGAGAATCTTCAGCGGGAAGACTTAAATCCGATGGAAACGGCGCGCGCCTATTCCCGCATGATGAATGAGTTTGGCCTGACCCAAGACGCCATTGCCGTGAAGGTCGGCCGTGATCGGTCGTCTATCGCAAACTTTGTTCGTCTCACCCAACTTCATCCGGAAATCCAGCAGTTGGTTGAAGCAGGCAGCCTGTCTGCTGGTCACGCAAAGGCGATTCTCGGACTACCCTCTCCAGAAGACCAGTTGCGGGTAGGTAAGGTGGTCGCCTCTACCGCCCTTTCGGTCCGAGAAACAGAAAAACTCGTTGATCGTTCCCTCGAAGGCAAAAAGCGCCACGCAAAGCCTGGACGGAACTCATCATGGGCTGATCTGGAAGCTCGATTACAAAAGCGGCTGGGAACTAAAGTAACCATACAGCCACAAAAACAGGGGGGGAAGCTGGTCATCCACTATTTTTCGAAGGAAGAGCTTGACGGTGTTGTCGAAATCTTGCTCGGTTAGGCTTTCTGAACAGTCTTCAAGCCAACCAGCCGCCTAACAATCCACATGTCTTTGCGGTTTGGCATATATCAACGCTAAATATCTCGTCGAGACCAACCGATACGATACCTAACGGCAACGAACTCATTATTCGGCTGGGGAACGGCATTCCACCCTGAGAGGAGGCAATCGTATGTGGAAGGATAAGCAGGATGGCAGACGCTCTGATGAGGTTGACCTCGATGGTCCTGGAGGAAGTTTCGAACCGATGAGGTCAGACCCTGGACAAGACATCAGTGCATTTGTCGGAAAGGGTGTCGTCTTCAAGGGGACGATCACCTATCACGGAACGGTCCGGATTGATGGAACTCTCGAAGGCGAAATCCACACCGAGGGTGTTCTGTTGGTCGGTGAAGAGGCCGTGATCACCGCGAAAGTAACGGCCGGAACAATTGTCTGCAAGGGTAAGATCACCGGCGACATTCATGCCAAAGATAAAATGAAGCTCCGCGCTCCTGCCATGATTAATGGCGGGGTCACCACCCCAATGCTATCCATGGAGGACGGAGTGTTCTTTAACGGTACGTTGGAGATGGAACAGCCCGTACACTCTGCCCAGAGGGAGACTGTACTCCATCCGGTCGGACCAACCGGCGACACGCCTCTCAGGAAAGTGAGCGCGTAGACATGTGATATCCTTTCACATGCACGAGATTCGAAGGACGCATTCGTCCAACACCTGGTACATGTAAAGACACTGCCTCGTCGGTTTTGGTAACAAGGAGCTGGGAACGCTGATGTGGGCCTTAGGCGACAAGCAAGCTCAGGATACAGGTGACAGCGAAAATTTCACATTCCTCGCGAAAGGGGTTGATTTTAAGGGCATCGTCAGTTTTGATGGAACGATCCGGATCGACGGTCGCGTGGAGGGGGAAGTCCATACCACAGGAACTCTGATCGTCGGAGAACAGGCGACCGTGAAAGGGATAATCTCAGTCGGAACGTTGATGACCAGCGGCAAGATCAACGGAACAGTAACCGCCACGGCCAAAATCCAAATCCAAAAACATGGGGTCCTGATCGGCGATATTCGAACCCCTGGCATCTCTATAGAAGACGGGGCCCATTTTCATGGAATGTGTGATATGGGGGCCCATAAATGGGTTGAGGATCAACCGGCATCGCCGAAGTATGGTCATGATTTGACCGGACATCGGAACAAAATGCGGGCTTCAGACCTCTAGCTCTTCACCCACTCCTCCCGCTACAATCTACTCATTATGACTCGTCCCTCCGTTCTTCTTGGAATGAGCGGCGGAGTTGACAGCTCCGTCGCAGCGGCATTGCTTGTTCGCCAAGGCTACAATGTGCATGGCCTCACCCTCCAAGTCTGGGAACACGAAGATGAATCAGTGCCTACCTCGAAAAAATGGCAAGAACGAGGTTGCTGTAAGGTAGGCCTCGCCAAACACGTCGCCAAGGTTCTGAATATTCCCCACGATGTCCTTGATACTCGTGAGAGTTTTCGGACAGGCGTGATTGATGATTTTCTCTACGGCTATACGAATGGGACCACGCCCAATCCCTGTGTCCGGTGTAATGAACGCGTGAAGATTCGAACTCTGATCGACACCGCGACCTCACGAGGTTTTGACTATGTCGCCACAGGTCATTACGCTCGTATCCGGAGAAATGGGCCATCACCCGTCCTTTCTCGAGCCGCTGATCCCCGCAAAGATCAAACCTACTTTCTCTATCGGCTGCATCCTCAATGGCTACACAAACTCCTTTTCCCAGTAGGCGAGCTACAAAAGTCTGCCGTATGGGGCGAGGCGGAGGCCCTGGGGCTCCCGGCTGATGAGATCAAAGAGAGCCAGGAAATCTGCTTCGTGACTCAGGGAGATTACCGGACCTTTATCGGAAACGAGCTTCCCGCAGCCAAAAAGCCGGGTCTCTTTATCGACGCAGCTGGTCTCCCCCTGGGCCAACACACCGGAATCGCCTTCTACACACCAGGTCAGCGCCGAGGGCTCGGTATCGCCACCGGCCAACGTCTCTACGTTCAACAGGTGAACCCGTCCACCAATACGGTCCTTCTCGGCCCAGAAGACGCGCTCCTCAAGCACGAGTGCACTGTGTCTGATCTCAATCTCCTCGATCCCCGACTCGCTCAATGCCAAACAGAGGTCCATGTCAAACTTCGCTATGCGACTCCCGCCACGCCCGCAACAGTTTCACCACTCGACACAGCCAGTCTCAGCATTCGATTTCACCACCCGCAGAGGGCCATCAGTCCGGGACAATCTGCTGTCTTCTACGAAGGCGATGCGATCCTTGGGGGTGGCATTATCCAACCTTTCTGATGGTCATTGTCTCCACTCTTCTGCTTGACTTTGCCCCATAATCTTCTATAGCCTCGCAGCGGAGCAGTCTCGCGGAATCCTATACAGGGTCTCACCATAGGTAGCCGACAGTCCTAAATGTAGGTATGAGGTATTGATGTTCGGTTCATTTGGGTGGATGGAGTTAATGCTGATCTTGATCATCGTGCTGATCATTTTCGGCGCCGGCAAACTCCCTCAATTGGGAGAAGGCCTCGGCAAAGCCATCAAAGGATTTAAAAAGTCGGTCCATGAAGCCGATGCGATCGATATCACGCCAACAGACCAAACCCAACAAACTCAATCCCAGGCCACGACCCAATCGGACTCCGCACCATCGCCCACTCAACAAGCAACACAACCGGGCCAGATGAAACAAGGTTAGAAACCTAGCGTGTGGCGTGACGACTGGAAAACAGACAACCTTACCGTCGCTCTACCTCTGTGAATCATGTTCGGATTGGGCGCAAGCGAGATCTTAATCATCTTAGTGATCGCATTTCTCTTGTTCGGTCCTAAACAGCTTCCGGAAGTAGGCAGACAAGTTGGGAAAGCCATCAAGGGATTCAAAGATACAGCTGAGGATCTCCGGAAATCCGTTGAGCCGGAGCTCAATCTTATTCAGCAGGAAGTCAAAATGGTGGAACAGGACTTTCAGGCTTCCATGAAAGAAGCGGAGGAAGAAATTACCGCCGCAGGTCGAACACCAGAGGAAAGCAACGAATCAGTCAGTAAATCGGGCCCAGCTTAAAAAATAACGCACTCTCTCGAATGCTCATGACACGGATACCGGCTATATACCTGCTTGAGTAAATTCTACCTAGCGCGGATCTCCTTAGCGACAATCGTGTAGCTTAAACCCATTGCTCGCTAATTCGGCGGGTCCAACTCTCGATTGGATCGGGGATAAGGTTGAATTTCTGCTGCATTGTTCCAGGTTCATAGGTATAACTCGGGCTGCTGTCACGTCCGCCAAGGTGTTAATACCGTAACCTCTATCGGAGAACACATCATGTCGCGCAGTTGGGCCAAGATATTCAACGGACTCGTATCAGTTGGATACCTCATGACATACGTTGCGGCGGCTAACGCAGCATTCCAGTTACCTGAAGGCGAAAAGATTACCAATCCAATCGTCATCGGTCGCGGTATTCCACAAAAAGAAGCCTACGAATTATTTGACCCGAGAATCGGCCGGAATTTTGATATCCGAAATCTCTGGATTCGAGCCGACATGCGTGTACGCCCCGAGTACCGCAATAATGTCTGTTTCGGTAGTGGCATTGGAGGTGCTGGAGAGTGTAATGCTCCCCTTGCCAGCCCCAATAGCCTCCTCGGTAAAGCCAACGATCAATTCATTCAACAGCTCACCCGATTTGGCATCGGGTATGACCTGTCTCCAGATGTCAACTTCTATCTCGAATTGATCGATTCACGCACCTGGGGAGGTAACCAAGACCCTATCACGCATACTTGCGGACCCGCTCTCAGCAGTGGCAAATCGAATTGCGCCCTTGGAATCCGAGCAGGTTACATGCTCATTCGCAACTTTGCCGGCATCAAGGGCCTCGGGCTCAAAGCAGGCCGCCAATATCTCGTCTTCGGAGACCAAAGCTTGCTCGGACACTTCGACTGGGCCAATACCGGATTCTCCTTCGACGGAATCAGGACGGACTATAATACTGACTTCATGAATTCTTCGTTCGGCTGGTTCAGAATCAGCGAGACGGATCTTCCACAAGGTGCGCCGCTCGGAAGCGGAGGACCCAATCTCTCCCCAACGGGTCAGGCGAAAAATGCCAACGGGGATGTCGATATGCTGGTTTTCTATAACCAGATCAAGACAGTTCCATGGTCACTCATCGAACCCTTTTACATCTATTATAAGAATAATCTAGGGGCCACTGGCAATAATGCGCAAGGTCTCGGCACACCCAAGCACGGAAACCAAACCCGCCACATGATTGGGAACCGCATCGCTGTCAAAAAGGGAAGCTTCGATTTCTCTAATGAGATCGTCTACCAATTTGGACAGATGGGAGATACGGCTGCAAGCGCCAGTAGCCTCTGCGGCGATCCTGGAGGAGAGGGGAAGTGCCTTCACATCAACGCCTGGGCAACCAGAAACTGGATCGGCTATACCGCGTTCCATCTTCCGGGCAAACCTCGAATCGCATTTAATTTTGACTATGCCTCCGGAGACGGCCGTGCGAATTGCACCTTGAATGCCGCATATGGCGACTGTAAAACCGCCAATACATTTGAAAACCTCTATCCGACCAATCACATTCATATGGGCTACATGGATGTCATGGCCTGGAAGAACATGATGAGTTTTTCAGGAAACTTTCAAGCACGTCCGACGAATGACGACCATATTGAAGTGTGGTACACCAACCTCCATCTAGCCAATGCTCGGGATAATTGGTATCGCGCCAGCCAGGGAGTCTATGTCTTCTCACGGCCGGACAACACCGTGACTCATATTGGCGACGAAATCAGTGCCGTGTGGACGCATTTCTTCATGAATGGCATGGTTGCCTTTCAAACCGGTTATGGTCATCTGTTTCCTGGTCCGTATATTTCCCACAACTTGGGCCGCCGAGCCGTGGGGCAAGACTGGGCCTACGCCCAACTCTGGATCAATTTTTAATTGGCACGCCGTAGATTTCCTCTCGGCGTCCACTCACACCGACTCACGACAACCCAAGGTCGCCCGCTTTCGCAAATCGTCCTTGCAATTCACTGTACGTCTGCGTGACCGGAAACTGTGGAAATTCCTTCGGTAAATGGTCCGGCGGGCGAAAGAAAAAGCCGGCGTCGGCCTCGCCTAGCATCGCCGTATCGTTGTACGAATCACCCGCCGCCATCGTCAGGAAATTCAACGACTTGAAAGCAGCCACTGCGTGTTTCTTTGGGTCCATCATTCTCATGTGATACGCCACGATCCGTCCACTCCCATCAATTTCAAGCTGATTACAAAAGAGGGTCGGAAAACCGAGTTGTCGCATCAGCGGCTCCGCGAACTGATAGAACGTATCCGATAAAATAACGACCTGGCATCGTTCCCGAAGCCACGCGACGAATTCTAACGCTCCGTCCAGCGGACCCATCTGAGCAATCACAGTTTGAATATCGCTAATTTTTAACTGGTGCCGATCCAGAATCTTCAACCGCCGTTCCATAAGTTTGTCGTAGTCCGGCATCTCACGAGTCGTGATCTTCAAGTCCTCGATCCCGGTCTTTAACGCGACATTAATCCAGATCTCAGGCACCAGCACCCCTTCCAGATCCAAACACACCAGCACCGGCTTACGCATCTCATCTCTCCTTCTCACCACCTAAGGCTTAGCCTGTAATCAACATTCACGTCGCAGGATCTTTGCCACTTCCCGCAAAAGACTGGCTCAAGAACCGCCACGTTTTGTCCAAAGCCTGATCGAATAACTCGCCACCTTTCCACGTGCGTTGACTTTCTCCTTCGTATCGGTCGGCCCATTCCAAGGCCAGCGGGAGAGGGATCAACCTGGTCGGAGCGTTCGTTAGTTCCTGCCACATTAGCCCCAACACCGTGCTCACCTGTATAGGCACAGACACAGGATCAATAGGATTCTTGATCAGGTCCTCACAGTCATTGGAAGGCGATGTTACAAGCAGTTCTCGGCACGCGGCGGGACGTTCGTCATAGATGCTACAGATCTCATCTTCGAGGAATGGACATGGGAGGCGCAATGCATAGTACATCCGATTCACACCATCCAAGACCACATCGTCCGTCGTCAGAGGGGCCTCACACAGAGCGGAGAGTTGTTGCCAGATACCGTGTGACAGCAGGCGAACCTTTGCTTCAGAAAAACGACGAGCGATACGCTCTTGTTCCTCATCCGGACGAGAACGGACCCAATCCCGCAACGCAAAGGCCTCCGGGGCCGACAGGGGAACCAGCATGCGGCAGCATGCCGCACAGCCCTTCTGACAGGAGAGGGCTTTGCCGGATTCGATCGACCGAGCCACCTCCAACCCTTGCGCTTCCTCCCCCAGACGCCGCATGAGGGGTACGATAGCGCTGACCGGCACAAACCCCGTAGGCACGTCCACGGAGCTTGTGACTTGCCCGGCGGGCGTATTCAAGGCGATTTCAAACCGCTCCTGCAATGGCTGACTCCTCTGATCTCGGAATAACCCTGGTGAGTGGTGCCGTCAACCAAATCCTGACCTGAACGTAATACGCAGATGCAGAATCAATCAAGAGCCACCCTCTCAACACTCGATATTTTGGTCTACCAGTCCCTCCAACTCATGATATTGAGTGATTGCGGGCGATCCGGAATACCGCACCACTTGCTCCTGCTCTTTCATACCCCCAAACGGCCTCACACCTAAGGCCATCTTCGGCATTGTAGGACTCAGAAAAAGGTGTAGAGTATAACGTGCGCGGGTACATCGCCACTGCCTGTTTTCACGTAGAGACCATGCAAGGCGCAACTTGATAGCCTGGCAGCGCGGTGTACCCCCGCTCAATGTTCATCCTCACCTAATGCACACCACAAAACATGCAGACACAGCCCATTGGTATCCGGGAACCGAAGCCTACACATCCTGAACCTTAACGCCTGCAGCACGCTTCTACCCTACGCCGACCTTGCTCCTTTCCTCAAGAAACCCGATAATGGCACATGGAGCCACGAATCGTCTTCTCCGGCCACATCATCGGTCTCCTGAAAGAATATATGCGGGACCTTGTCGATCAGGCCTCGCAAGAGGCGCGCTCACAAGCGCAGTTTGGTTTCTCTGTACCACCATACCGTCCTGACCAGGCCATTTCAGATCTTCTCGCCCTCTTGGATGATCGCATCGAGTCCGAAGGCGTCCAAGTTGGAATGCCGGAAGGATTTCTCCACGACATGTGGAGTCTCTGTAATGAGGCGCTTGCTCATGTATCAGAGCGAGTCTGGCTGGAGGG
Organism: uncultured Nitrospira sp.; assembly: GCA_964485915.1. GTDB lineage: Bacteria > Nitrospirota > Nitrospiria > Nitrospirales > Nitrospiraceae > Nitrospira_D. The sequence goes on from CAZAKX010000038.1 coordinate 16,299, forward strand.
GAACCTCGAGAATCAAGACATCGGTAAGGCACGAACACGGGAGCGGACCTATCGGGTTCTGATCGAATTCATCGAGTCACGCTCATGGGAGGGCACCTAATGTTCGCCCGCATCATCCTGTGGTTGTTGACGGTTATTCTTACTGGAACCGGCACTGTGGAGCCGGCAAAAGCCTTGGCCGAACGGGTGAAGCCTACCGAAAAAGCACCTCTGATTACACTGACGACTATCGGTACACAAAAGTTTGAACAACCCGTCTATCTCACCCATGCTGGTGATGGGTCCTTGCGGCTCTTTGCCGTCGAACAGCCCGGTCGTATTCGCATATTACAGGAGCAGACGATCCTCCCTGATGCCTTTCTCGACATCACGGGGCGGGTTCTCTCGGGTGGAGAGCGAGGCCTCCTGGGACTTGCCTTTCATCCCGATTACCCCCGTAACGGACGGTTCTTCGTGAATTACACAAGAAAGCCGGACGGGGCTACCGTGATAGCTGAATACCACCGTGGTGCAACGTCGACTTTAGCTTCGTCCGAAGAACGTATTCTCCTCACCGTGCCTCAGCCCTACCCCAATCACAACGGCGGCATGATTTCCTTCGGACCAGACGGCTACCTGTACATCGGGCTCGGCGACGGTGGATCAGCAGGCGACCCAGAAAATCGTGCCCAAAATCCAGCAGAACTGCTCGGGAAAATCCTTCGGATCGATATCGATCGAGGTGATCCGTATGCGGTCCCTCCTGATAATCCATTCGCCCAAGGAGGTGGCCGTGCCGAAATCTATGCTCTCGGATTGCGGAATCCCTGGCGCTTTTCATTTGACTGTAAAACCGGGAAGCTTTGGGTCGCTGATGTCGGACAATATAAGTGGGAAGAAATCAACCTCGTCGCCCGTGGTGGGAACTATGGCTGGCGAACGATGGAAGGTGCGCATTGTTTTAATCCACCCACCTCTTGCAAAACAACCCACGTCCGCTTACCGATCGCCGAATATTCACATGAAAAGGGGCGCTGTTCAGTTATTGGAGGCTATGCCTACCGCGGGCTGAAACTTCCTGACCTGATGGCAACCTATGTGTATGGCGATTACTGTAGCGGGGAAATCTTCGCTTTGCCCTCAATCCAGAATAACAGCCACGTCGCCGCTCCGCGTCAACTGCTCAAGACATCCTTGAAAATTTCCTCCTTCGGGGAAGATGCAACCGGCGAGCTTTATGTACTAGATCACAACGGCGGCATTTACCGGCTTTCTGCGCCATGATACTTGATCAGCGAAGGTCGTCCTTTGCTCGCCGATGGTTTTCTCTCGCACCGGTCACCAAGGAGAAATAGGAATGGCACCCAAGAGATTTTGGTTGATGAAGTCAGAGCCTTCCACATTCTCGATCGATGACTTGATACGATCTCCCAACCAGACCACCTGTTGGGATGGCGTACGCAACTATCAAGCGCGTAATTTCATGCGCAGCATGGCAGTCGGCGACCAAGTCCTGTTCTACCACAGCAACGCTGATCCACCGGCGATCGTAGGCATCGCGAAGGTCGTCAAGACCGCTTACCCTGATTCCACGCAATTCGACAAGAGAGACAAGCACTACGACCCTGAGAGCAAACCATCCGAACCCAGATGGGACATGGTCGACATTAAGTATGTTCGGAAATTTGCACGGCCCGTGACACTGGATGAATTGCGAAAAGAAACCAAACTGAAAGGAATGGTGTTGTTGAAGAAGGGATCGCGTCTCTCAGTTCAGCCGGTCACCCAACTTGAGTGGCGACATATCATCAACCTGGTGTAAGGCCTAGTCGTTGAGCGATTAGGTACTGGCTTTTCCGTCGTCCATATGCCGATGTTGCCAGTCCAGCCAGGCATGGCCCAGCTCGTGGGCAAGAATGTAGCGGCGGCGGGTCACAGGAAGTCGTTTCCGCACGTAGATGGTCTTCGTGTCGTCATCCCAAATTCCATCGGCATTCGCATCCCGCTTATCCATTTCCGCGTCCGATAACTGCCGAACGGTAATCCGGTAGCCGAACGGAAGAACAACCCTATTGGGTATGCGCAACATCTTCTTTCGCTCTCGAAGCATCGTACCCATTGTACACTCACCCTTCCTCCTACCGTAAAATAGCCTACCACAATGGACCAGGCCGAGTATTGCTATTTTTATTTATGTTTATCAATATCTTATGATTTTTCTCGGACTGAGCGTGCTGAAGCCAATTGTGCCATGTCGTCATCATAACCATTCCCTCATCCACCGAATTTGTGTATGATCGCCTCATGGAACCGGTATGTAATGATGAACTCCTCCATACCTATCCCACCTCAGTTCGGCTGGTTGGAGTGAAGATCAGGAATCGTGGAGAGGTCAAGAAGTTAGGCGCGGTCAGCGCACCATTGCGCAACGGCGATCCCGTTGTACTCGAGGTAGACGGAGAAGTCACATACGGGATCGTCTATACCGAACCGTACACGACCCCCTTTATTCCACCGATGCGTGCGATGAAATCCATCTTGCGAAAGCCGGATGCTGAAGAAACGGCGTTGATCGGCAGACTTGAGCGGCTCTCCCAGGAGGCTGCCACCTATTGCCGAACGAAAGCGATGGAACTTGGCATCCATCTCAAGCTGGTTGAGGTCTATGGAGCCATGGATCGCCGGCAACTGACCTTTGTCTACACAGCGGAAGACCGGATTGATTTCCGAGAACTGGTCCGAGACCTGGCTCGTCGTTTCGGCGGGCGTATCGAAATGAGACAAGTCGGGGTACGCGAGGAGGCCAGACGGCTCGGCGGCATCGATACCTGCGGCCTCGTCCTGTGCTGCGCAAGTTTTTTGACCGACGTGAAGCCGATCTCGGCCAAGCAGGCGAAAAAGCTCAACCTGCCGATCGATGACCCTCGCTTGCTGGGTGTGTGTGGAAGACTGAAGTGCTGTTTGATGTTTGAGATGATGGACGCCCAAGGGAAGATCGCCCCTCAGGCTCAACAACTTATTACCCCGACCCGGCCCGATTCCTCGCCAACACTCCCGTCATAGTTCCTACGCCGCGCACTCAGGGGTTTTAGTACGACATAGTCCCCATGCATATCTGAATCCTTTTTCAGTGAGTGACCTCTAACGGTCAGACTCATGTGGAGGTCATTCACTGCCTGGATGGGCCAGGAAAGGACTCATTAAATCAAGGAGGCTTTTGTGATGAGAAAAGGACTGTTAGCCGTTGTCGCGATCGCAGCTGTTGGATGTAGTGGAGTGGCTACCCAAAAAGCTGTGGGCGGGGAACCAACAAGCCCGGCGGTCGGATACGAAATCCATGTACAGGCGCCTCACATGATGGCGGACGGGACCCCGGGCGGCCCCTTCCATCATTACTGTAAGGGCATTTCGGACAAAATTCTTCAATGTCTCCTGTTCGAATCAACCGATCCAAAGGCCCCGTTGGTCGGGGTCGAGTATTTCGTCGCCAAAGACCTGACGCGGAAGCTTCCTGCCATTCAGTGGCACCGGCATTTCCACGATCATAAAGTAGAGATCGCGACCGGACGTGTCCAAATTCTTGATATGCCAGCCGACCAAGCCGCCAAGGTGGCGGACGTTGCTGCAGGGACAGATGGAGTGATCTATCATTTGTGGCAGCATGGGCAGGAATTCCCTGATGGAACTGTCAGTTTCCCCCAATCCCTTGGACACAAGTTCACAGGATATTCTGACAAGTAAACTCCGATGAGAAAGCTGGCCCGGTCCTCCCACGAGAAATCGGGGAGGACCATGGCGCCGGTCCCTGTGAGCTAAAGAGGGCGACATGAGACGACCCATTCTGTGCCGGTTTCTGGCCTTGACCCTATTCACAGCCACAGCGCTCGCTCCATGGAGCCTCCCCGTCTTCGCGACCGATGAAACAATCCTCAAACCACGAGTACCGGCTGATCAGCTTGAGGAAGCAGGAACATGGACCAATCCCCTCCCCGCAACCCCTGAAATACTTGAAAAGGGAAAGAAGTTGTTTCAGGGGAAAGCATTCTGTCTGACCTGTCACGGGAGAGACGGCAAGGGATTGGGGGGCGATATTGAGCCCGGCACGCTCAAAGGTCCCTTACCGCGCGATTTCACCGACCAAGACTGGCAAGCTGCTCGGACAGATGGCGAACTCTTCTGGATCCTGAAGAATGGCAGCAAAGGCACAGCCATGGCGCCCTTTATTCCGCTCATTCTGACCGAAGAAGAAGCCTGGCAGGTGCTGCGCTACGTGCGGTCGTTCGGCCAGACGCAGGGCAACCCCGAAACGAGGGGACAGCCGTAATAGGGTTGACGGCTTTCTCTCGTGTCGCACACTTACTCTCCCAAACCGGTCGTTCCTGAGCGCTCTTGGTCCTGTAGGAGTGACTGAATCGTCTCTCCTGCCAACTCCTTCTGCACTGCTTTGTCCCGTCGACGCAAGAGAGCGGACACTCGATCACTGTTCTCAAGGTGAGGCGCGACCCATGGTGGAGTTCCGTTGCGAACGCTATCCAACACTTCTTTCACGAAGATCAGCTCTGGCGACTTAATGAGGCCCACCCCTTCGGGCTCTTGAAGGCGACCCACAAACCCATTTTCAACGAGCCGCTCGATCTCCTCCTCCACCAGAGACAAGGGCATGTTCAGTTCGCTGGACAGATCCGGCAGTCTCAACGGGCGATCACCCTTGAGGTAGTGATGTCCCAGGACTCGTAAAACTTTAAGGGCCAACTGTTCACGAAACACGAAAGTACCCTGTTCCCACAACAGGCGAGATAAATACGCCGTCGGATATTGGTGGAAGAAGGAGAACTGTGCACCGATGAGTACGATCATCCAACCTGCATACAGCCATAACAGGAAGAGAACCAACACCGCGAAACTGGAATAGATTGCGCTGTAACTGGCGGAGGCCGCCACAAATTTGGCAAACGCTTCGCCGGCGATGATCCAGAGGATGGCCGCCGAGACGCCCCCGATCACTGCTGAACGGATTTGGACATGGGTATTAGGGATCATCTTGTACAAGAAAGTGAAGACGGCACATAGCATCACGAAGGGAACCAAATCGCCACTCCAGACGAGCAACGTCCCAAACGGCTCCATGTCCAAGAGTCGTTGAACCACCGTGTGGCTTTGAAGAGATGCGAGCAGACCGAAGGCGCTCACGACGAGAACCGGCCCCACGAGGACCGCACTCAAATAGTCGGCAAACTTCCGCTCCCAAGTGCGTCCCTGTTTGACCTGCCAGATCGCATTTAAGGCCTGCTCGATCTTGTCGATCAGCGAATAGGTCGTATAGAACAGTCCGGCGATGCCGGCGACCCCCAACACCCCGATCTTGATGTTGTCCACGAAGCCGATAATGGTCGTGGTGATTTCCCGGCTCTTGGGGCCGAGCGGCTCGAGCGTCTGCGCCAAGAAGGGTTCAATCACATGGTGGACATCGAAAGCCTTCAAGACCGAGAACATCACGGCGAGAAACGGCACCATCGACAGCAACGTCGTGTAGACCAGACCGGCCGCCCGCGCATCGAGCAAGCGATGGCGGAACTCCATACCGACCGCGGTGCCAAGTCGGAGCACCCGAGTGCCTAACCGTTGGAGCCATGACATAGTCGTCAGATCCCTGGTCCAGAGGTCCTGCTTCGCAAATTGGGAGATACCCGTGGAGCGTCTCATAGGTACTGCTCTGCCTAGCAGGTGGTTCTAAATTCTATGCCTACCTTCCCAGGTCCGATCGCCAGCCCTAAGAATGTCCTCACACCCGCTCCCACAATATCTCTTCAACTGCTGTAGGCACACTCTACCGCGAATGATACCCGTTTGTTAATGGACCAGTCTTCCTGAAGACCTGGATCCATCACCAAGGAAGTAAGTGGCTTGGAAACACGCAGTATGATACGGTCCGTTCTCTCATGCCGGACTCGGTTCCCTCCTTCACGCTTGTTGATATTCCTGACGCGGTGCCGCTGCTCGGCCACCTGGCCAAATTCAAGAAGCAGCCGCTAGAGTCACTGTCGACTTGGTGGTGCCAGTATGGCGACGCGTTGCGCTTTCGGCTCGGCCCAAAGACGCTCTATCTGTTCAGTCATCCCGATCTTGCCGAAGAAGTCCTGGTCAAACAATCCGACCGTTTTGTGAAGGTCTACGACCCTCAGCGGCCAACCGGCCTCGCGCTGGTCCTGGGTAATGGATTGGTCACGAGTTCGGGGGAGGTCTGGAAACGACATCGCCGCATCATCCAGCCGATCTTTCACCGCTCGCGCATCGCTACGATGGCCGATCGCATGGCCCAGGTCGGCGAGCAGCGGATTGCCGCATGGGAACACCAGGTGGGAGGTACGATCGACATCGCTGCAGAGATGATGAAGCTCGCCCTTGAAGTGATCTCGCAAACGATGTTCAGCACCAGTATGACTCAGCACATTGATCGAATCAGTCACGCCCTCCAAGTCAGTATCAAGTACGCCTTCGACTCATTCAGCAATCCACTGTTTCTTCCACGATGGCTGCCCACCGCACGCAACCGTGAATTTCATTCGGTGATGCAGTTTATGGACGGACTGATGTATGGGTTGCTGGCCGAACGGCGTCACAGCGGTGCGCATCGCGATGACCTTCTCGATCTGCTCCTGCAGGCTCGGGACGAAGAGACCGGTGAGGGATTGACCGATCAGGAACTACGCGATGAAGCGTTGACCATCTTTGCCGCTGGACACGAGACCACGGCTAATGCGCTCGCCTGGACCTGGTACCTCCTCGCAACCCACCCAGAAGCGAGAACGCGTTTTCACGAAGAGATCGACAGCGTCCTCCGGGGAAGAACGCCGAACGCCGACGACCTTCAGCACCTCCCCTACACTCGCGCCATCTTCGATGAATCACTCCGTCTCTATCCACCGGCACCGGCAGTCCAGCGCAAAGCCGCGACTCGCACAACCGTCTGTGGTCTGTCATTGCCGGAAGGAGCTTTCGTCTTAGTCGGCACGTACAATCTGCACAGACATCCAGACTTTTGGCCGAACCCCGAACAATTTCTTCCGGAGCGCTGGTTGGATGGCGAGAAGCCACGTTCCCGCTATGCCTACATGCCGTTCGGTGCGGGACCGCGCACCTGCGTAGGGCTCCATTTTGCGTCAATCGAAGGGCCGCTCCTGCTGGCTCTGATCGGTCGACAGTACGACCTTACACTGGCACAAGACAAGGTAGAGCCCCATCTCATGGTGACCTTGCGGCCTAAGGGTGGCATTCAGATGACCCTCCAGCCGCGGAAGATGCCGGTTGCATCGGTCGCCTAGAGTCACCTACACCCTCAACCTTGAGATAGTTCTAGTAGTTTTCCTAGCTATTCGCCCCTCTTCGCTATGAGATATGGTGAAACCCATTCAATCAATAAGATTTATGTATTCCGGTCGAGAGCACACGAGGGAGGACTTTATGATCATAGTCAAGAGCCAGTTCCTCCAGCTGACGTTGTCGGCGATCACATTCGTCTTAGTTGTTGGTGCGCTCTCGATGATCTGGCCCGCCATCATTGCCCTGTTTCTCGGTGCACTCCTGCTGTTGCAATCTCTTGGCGCCGAACAAGAGATTGCGGTGCTGTCGTGGAACGAGGTCGGTCATTTCTCGACCGTCTTCACCTCTCTTCGGCGACCCGGTCATCCAGCGATGCTCTCGTGACGAGTTCGAGCGGCGGCTTTGTCTGCCGAGGCTCCGCCTGACTAGCCGGCGGCACGAACGAAATTCGCTATTGAATGAAATCGACTGTAGGTATTGAGTATTCGCCGCCGCGATTTGATCGCACGCGGCGGTACGCGCACACGAGATATTGTTAGGAGGAAGGAACACTGGAGGGGTTCTATCCGTGCGCATCAATAGAAGAGTAGCGCAGGCACGATCGAGATTATGACAGATGAACGGGAAACATGGGAGGTGCTTATCCGCCGCCATCAATTATGATAAAGCGATGAAGAGGCGGCGGCCCACACGAAGTGCGGTATGGTGGGCCGTGTAGGGGTCGAACCTACGGCCCGCTGATTAAGAGTCAGCTGCTCTACCAACTGAGCTAACGGCCCCACCGGGTATTGAATTGTCGCTGCCAGCTACAAGAAGCGGTTTGGTGCGCCTGACAGGATTTGAACCTGTGGCCCTCAGCTCCGGAGGCTG
>CAZAKX010000039.1:0-24400 GCA_964485915.1 uncultured Nitrospira sp.
CGCGTATATTCCGAAAGGAGCGGGAGTCTTACTTCCCTGGCTTCTCTTTCTTCTCGCCGAAGGTGTCGGCATGGCCGCCCTTCTTCTCTTCCTTCTTGTCACCGAAGATGTCATCGGCCTTGCCGCCGTCATCCTTCTTCTTGTCGCCGTATACCACGACATGGCCGCCCTTCTTCTCTTCCTTCTTCTCGCCTGCGAAAGAAGGAGCGCTGAAGGTCACCGCCACTGCCACTGCCATGACTGCCATCAACATGGTCTTCATAAAAAATCCTCCATAAAGTTAGAAAGTCTGTACCGACCATTCGGCACTCACATGGGTACTCAGCAAGCTTGGTGCCGTTACGAATGGTCCAGAAGATATGTTGGCATTCATCTGTAGAATCAACAGCTTGAAAAATCGTTCTCATAAAGATGCGAAGGGTTTTCCCTGCAGGATCCTGTGGCGGAATGGCGAGACTTTTTACTAAACTGCCTCAGGGGGTTACGCTAACTCATTGCCATCGCATCGTTTCACAGCTGGGCCCAATCGTGCTATCTTCGGTGCCCAGACATTCAAGCGGGGTTTGGAGTATAACCGCTTCATATTGATCCTCACTCTCGTGCTATCGCATGTGTCCTCTACTTCATGAGGAAGACGAGCGGTACACGACGCGGTGCCTCGGAATGAACGATCGCGGTCTTTTAACCAAGGAGAGCAGTGTCCATGTTGCTACAGGGGAAAAAAGGACTCATCATCGGCGTGGCCAACAAGCACAGCATCGCCTGGGCGATTGCTCAGTCGGTAGCCGGCCAGGGCGCGCAACTTTTCTTCAATTACCAGAACGAGCGACTCAAGCAGAATGTAGAGGAGCTCGCTGCGACGTTGCCCGGTGCTAAATCGTTCCCCTGCGATGTGAGTCATGATGGAGAGATTGCGTCTCTTATGCAGCAGGTGAAGAAAGATTTCGGGCAGATTGATTTTCTTGTCCATTCATTGGCTTTTGCTCCCCGCGAGGAGCTGTCCGGCCAATTTGTGAATACCACCCGACAGGGCTTTGCGATGGCCCTCGACATCAGCGCCTATTCTCTGGTGGCCGTCACGAAGGCGGCATTGCCTTTGATGACCGCAGGAGGTTCCGTGGTGACCCTGACGTATCTCGGTAGCGAGCGCGTCGTCCCGCACTACAATGTGATGGGTGTCGCAAAAGCGGCGCTTGAAGCGTCCGTGCGGTATCTGGCGTACGATCTCGGCCCGCTGAACATCCGTGTGAATGCGATCTCTGCCGGACCCATCAAGACATTGGCCGCACGGGGTGTCTCGGGCATTACCAAGATGGTCGATCTCCACAAAGAAACGGCCCCGCTTCGTCGCGCCACCGAACAGGGTGAGGTTGGCGACACGGCGTTGTTCTTGGTAAGCTCATTGGGACGGGGTATTACGGGGGAAGTAGTTTACGTGGATGGAGGATTCAACATTCTCGGGATGGTCGCTCCTGCCGAACCGGCCAATGCCTGAGTGATAGCCAGCCGAACACCAGCTCAACCCTGGCTGATTTCAGGAAGAGATCGTGTCCCTCTCCGTTCACAGCCTTGCTCCAACTTGCTCTTCCACCGTCGGTCGGCGTGAAGGCTTACGAGTCGCCCATGAGTTATTGCAGTTTATCAAGTGGTTATGAAGCTTCTTCATACGATCTGGTTGGCACTGAGTTTGCTGTTTCGTAAGGCGCTTTCTCATAAGATCCACCTCGACAATCGGATTTGCATACGATGCCGATCAAGTTCTTCATAGGGGTCGCAATTGCTGTCGGCAGTATGCTCTTAATGCCGATGCCGTCGCGAGCGGTGGATGCCGGTTCATCGCTTGCCAAGCAGGCCCTGGAACAATGCAACCAGGGGAGATTGGCCACAGATCGAGACAAGCGCCTCGCTCATTTTCAACAAGGACAGCTTCTAGGTGAGCAGGCAGTTGACTCGGATGAAGGGAGCGCCGATGCGCACTTTGCATTATTTTGCAATCTGGGAGAGCTGCTCCGTGTCGATGGTGAATCCATCACGTCGCTCTTCGGGCTCCGCCGGATGATGCACGAACTCGATCGGGCCCTCGAACTCAACCCTGCTCACATCGAAGCACTCTCTGCGAAGGGGACCCTCCTGGTCAGGCTACCGAGCATACTGGGAGGTGACATGGAAAAAGGGGAGCAACTCTTACAGCAAGTCGTTAAACAGGCTCCGAAAGCGGTCAATGCGAGACTGGCCCTTGCTAGGGTCCGGTGTCAGCATGGCCGGCACGACGAAGCCATGGTCTTGGCATCCGACGCGCTTGCCCTTGCTCAGAGACACCAACAATCTGAGTTCATCCCAGAGGCGAAAACGCTGTTGCAGCAGGCGAGGGCCAACGCAACCAAAGACAAACAGCATCGGTCTTAGCCGTCCCAAGTCAGGCAAAAGCAGTCAGGACAAGCCCGCTCGTCGTGAGTCAGTCGACGGTTCTTCTCAACGCTTTCAATCGTCCCTGCCGTTTCTTTCCCTCAATCCGCCGATTCTGAGAACCCTTCGTCGGTTTGGTCGGCTTTCGTTTCTTGCGCGGGATCGCCACGCTCTGAATCAACAGGCGCAATCGATCCAAGGCATCCTCGCGGTTACGCTCCTGCGTTCTGTGTTGTTGTGCCTTGATCGTAATGACACCGTCGGTTGAAATGCGGTGATCTCGGAGCTTTAGCAATTCATCCTTATAGAATGCCGGCAGGGAAGAGGCATGAATATCGAACCGGAGATGTATGGCGGTCGAAACTTTGTTAACGTTCTGCCCGCCTGCCCCCTGAGACCGTATGGCATGGATCTCGATCTCGTGATCCGGGATGACAATAGATGAAGAGACATGCAACATGATGACTAGCTAGCACAATCAATAGATCCGCGCAATGTACGGCATCAGGGCGTTGTTCTTTAGATGCTCATTTTGTGCTGGCGTTTTTTCCATCGGGGGATGTAAAAAGATCCTTCGAGTGTCACGCAAAGTCACCGCATGTTCTTCCGCAGTGGGTGGTCGCGAGACTAGGAAGGAGCGCTGGGCCCGCCGATCAAGAGGCGAGGGATCTATCAAGATTGGAGGCACTCGATTTACGTATGAATAACACACGGGCTTGTCACGAACGATGAGCTTATCAGCCCGCTTTGGAGGGAACTTATGGAGAGAGAACAAACGGCATGCTGGGTACGTGGAATGAGACGGCTAATTGCGGGTAGTGTTCTAGTCTGGGGTCTGACAGGAGAGGCCGTGAACTCCGTGCATGCCTTCACCGAATTGGGTCCGAATACAACGTCGGACTTCCGGCTCTGGACGCCGGTCTATCTGACCGTGGCACTCCCTTCGAAGTTTATCGCCTACATGGAAGTCAACCCGCGCATTGCGGATGATGTCACTAATATTGACCAGCTGTTGCTCCGTCCGGCGCTTGGCTATCAACTGACCGAGAATCTCTCCATCTGGCAAGGGTATGCCTGGGTCGGCAACTTTAATCAGAGACATACGCCTCCTCAGTCGCCCTTCTTCGAGGAAAATCGGATCTATCAACAAGTCAACTACAAGCATAAGTTCTCGCATATTAAGTTCTTAAGCCGCACCAGGTTGGAAGAACGGTGGATCGAGCATGCAGACGGCACCGCAGTGCGGTTCCGTCAAATGCTGCGCGCGGATTTTCCCATCCCGCAAGCCCCTGATTGGGCGTTGGTCACCTATGATGAAGTGTTTGTCAACCTAAATACGGTCGGCGTGCCTACGGGGAAAGGACCGGGAGCCGGATTTGACCAAAACCGCTTCTTTCTCGGCATCAATAAAACCTTTAGCCGACACTTCAATGTGGACATGGGTTACCAGAATCAGATGCTCAATAGCCGGAACCTGCCAGGCAATGCGAATCTCATCAACCACATCTTTCTCCTACAGTTTTTCATCAATCTTTAAGCGAATGTAGCGAGGCTCTCCCATCCTTGCATACAATTTGGGGCGGGATGCGGAGGGCTCTTGCCGATTTAAGGCGGCGCTACCGGAGCTCCGGCAGGCGATTGATGATGCGAAGGCTTACGTCATCCCCGAGTTGGATCTGCACCATTTTAGTCGCGAGACTTTCCCTGGTTCGCCGAACTTCCTCGGCGGTGAACTGCAACTGTCCCCCACATCGTTCTACCAGGTGATAGACGAGCAGCGAGGTCAGGTAGTGAGCTTCCTCGTCACTGGTGTGTTGGCTCAAATTTAAGAATTGCGACATAGTGAAAGTTTGTTGTGACTGGTGCCTGTCATTTATGGCTAAGTCGACTAGGTTTTCACAATGCCGCAAATGTAGGGGGTGGGCAGTTCCCATCTCTCCAACAGTCTAGAATTCATACTTTGTTCTTCCTATCAGGCAATCAACCGTGCGCGATCGCACATCTCGTGTGCAGCAGCACTATCCCATCGCGCAATGTGCAGGAGTGGTGATGGACCCCACTCTGCGTACAAGAAACTCCTACAACATTTCCGGATCTTACAGCCGAATAGACGGCTGGCCATATTATTGCTGGACTACTCGGCAGGAGTGAACTGTATCGGAGGCAGGGCCATGGACAGCACCTCGTTTGTCACGATAGCGCGCTCCGTTTCTGCGAGCGCAGAACATCCTTATCAGGAATCACTCCCCAACCTATCCGGCTTTAAGTGGTTAGCCAACCTAATGCCAGTGAGTGCAAGGCCCTCTGGCAAGAGTAGGCAATTCAACCATGGGTCCACATGGAGAGAACCGTCTTTGTCACCCATAAAGGGAAGAAATAGTACGGAGAAGATCTGACTACCTGAACGAGTGATCGCTCTTGTGGATGAAGGCGCACACACTCTCATGTTGGCAACGATGTCAATGAATGAGAGTGTGTAAGGTCCCTCTCAGTCAATGCCCGTGACCGGGCAGGACCGTAGATCTGCTCGTCCCGTGCTTATCACGTCACTTCTTCACAGCATTTGTGGTATTTGCGAAATTAGACTCCAGCACAAAGCGTTTATGTAATGGTTGCGTCGGCCGCGCATTGTCGTGCCCCACGAGAGCGCGGAACTTTTTAATCTGCTCATTAGAGACTTCAATGGGATCATGCATGACCGCCCAGATGACACCTTCTGAGCAGGGTGGGGTGGTAAAAGAGCCGGAGTAGCGGTAGTAAGATTTCCGTTCGGGTAAGAGGGTCATCGGATTGACGGTATGGTCATGATCATCAGTGACATCTCCGACCTTGGAAGGAGCATGCTCCAAGAAAGTCTCGAAAAATGGATTGTGTTTGCCCTCCTCCATGAAGACAGCGACCACGGCCACCTCGTGCCGCTCGTTGTGATGCACCAGATGCAGTTCCATCGGATAGTGCTTCTGATCCACCGTGTGCTCGCTTGGGACATGGAAATGGAATTGTTCAAGTAAGTAGAGGTCTTCGTCGAACACAATCGTGCTGTCTTTATCAAAATGAAGCACGGTCTGGCCGTGCTTGGGGTAACGGGACTTGACCGTTTCCGAAAGCGGTTCGACTTCCTGCAACGTATGCCCATTGTTCACCACATGGAAAGGAGCATCTCTATAAGAAAACTGGATATCGTCGAGAATCGTCTTGTGAGAACGCAGCAAATCGATCGGCGATTGGGCCATGCCCTTCTCACAGAGGGAGTATTCCGGCCCGAGCTCGCCCCAATGAAACGGTCCATGAGCGCCGTCATATCCCCATGTGCTATGACCTGTCTCTCCCGCATGCACGCATGCGACCGGCAGCGTCAACGGGAGCACCATCGCCACGCTCCGAATCGCAACCTTCACCCTACCCTTGTGGTTCAACATGGCAAACACGACTGCCGCAAACAGCAATGAAAATGTCTCCATGACCCATCCCCTCCCGTGTGGATTTGATCACCTCCAGCACCTATCCGTGGATGCGCGAAGAAAACAAATTGCGTATTAAGCAGAAACCTATCCAGCGGGGCAGATTATAATTTTGGGGAATGCCAATTCGCAACTATCGATCCACGGCGTGAGGAAATGCGCAGTGCTCGTTATAAGCTTTCCTAACTATACATGTCGATGCCTGTCCGGGCAGGGCGTCGCCAGTTTGTGCCTACGTGATTCCAGGACTGACTGGGGTTATTGCGGGTAGATCGACGAGTGGTCGCTGGTAATCAACCACTGCAGGCCATCCCACTTGTAGACGATGCTGTATCGGGCATTGACGATAGTCCCGGTTTTCTGGAAGGTGTAAGTGTATAGCCCTTCGTTGATGGCTGTGTTGCAATCGAGCTCGATGGTGTGGGAATTGATATGCACCAGCGGTTTGTTCTTGAGAAACTGTCGGAAATAGTCCTCTTTGTCATCGAGCGTCAACCGAGGCTTGGTCGAGGAGAGAGGGAGTAAGACGGACTTCGACGCATAATGGCTGATAACCTTGTGCGGGTTTCCGCTCTGAATGGATTCCCTCCATCGCTCAAGCAAGGCCTCGATCTCCTTTTCGGTGATTGCCACACAGACTTCCGAATGGCGCGCCACGGCGTGGGGCGGCTCTTCAAGAGGCGCTTCCTCAGCCGGGACTCTGGATGAATGGTGGCTCGTGATCAGCCACTGCTTGCCATCCCACTTATAGGTGAAGCTATATCGGGCCTTCACCGTGACCCCAGTCTTCTTGAAGGTGAATGAGTAGAGCCCTTCGTCGATTGCCAGGTTGCAATCGAGCTCAATCGTACGAGAATCAATACGCCCGTCCGGCTGATTCTGCAGAAAGTGGTGAAAGTAATCTGCCTTCTCATCGACGGTAAACCGAGGTTTGCTCGACACTGTGGCAAGCAAGACGGACTTCGGCGCATAGTTGGCGACAACTTTGTAGGGGTCGCCCGTTTTCAGCGACTCATTCCATCGGTCGAATAAGACAGCAATGTCTTTATCCGTAGCCGCCACACAGACCTCGGTATGCTGTGGCATTTCTGCGAGGCTCAAGGCAGGGGTAGCAATGACTGCAAAGAAGAACAGGAGCGCCTTCATAGGAAACCTTCCTCCTCTCACGTCGTAAATGATTATGTTTTGTATATCAAGACCTTCTAGAAAATATCTTTTAACGGTAGCAGAATCTGTACGTACAGGTACAGTACATTTCCTCTGAAACTCCGTAACGCTCGATCTCATTGATCATGTTACGACAAGTAGAGAATGCGATTTCTGCACCATGCTACAGGGAGTAATCACCACCATAAAATACAGTATTGGAAAAATGAGAATTTGTTCCGATCACTTGGGAGTGTGCCGTTTGTGAGTGTAGGGGTTACTGCAAAGTCCACGTAAGCCGGAGCAGCCATGGCTAAAATCGATTGAAGACCGCGCCAGCAAAGGTACGGGAATCCATTGGTGGGCTGAACGGGGCGTCCTTCCGTCGGTGCCTTCGGCAGGCAGTCACCAAGAGGAAATCCAAAAAGATGTTCATGGCATCGGATGGATGGGGCCAATGCCGCTCGGCTGTGTTCCTGCTTTGCCGCTATCCGCACGAGCCGTATCATGGAGCAACTTCTCGGCCACTTGATCGGCAACACGGTCCACCACACTTTGAGTGGGGTGAAAGAACCCGGTTTCGTACTCGTGGGTCCAGATAGGCTCCTTCGTCTTGGAATCGAGCAACCGGACCATTCCAATCCCGGAATATTGCGTATTGAGGCTTCCTTCTAAGCCATAGAACGCCTCCATCCCAAAATACCAGCGCTGAAAGCCGGCTACCCCGGTGAGTGCACCGTCGGCCAGTTCCGGAGTATCGACAACAGAAAACCTCCCTGACTGTACTAGCCTCGCTCGAATCTTTTCTTTGACCAGATCCGATCCCTCTACGAGATGGGGGTCCTCCCCATGGGCGAGGTCCTCAATGTACACCGATCGGACAGAGGCTAACGCAGGGAGGTCTTTCACTATATCCATAGGAACGCCGAACGTGCGGTGGCAGCCCAGCAGCGAGTAGCAGAGAGCAAAGACCATCATCACTCTCAACATTGTCTGCCTCCCCAAAGGACGCTGTTGGCTCTACCGATGTTTTGCATGATCTTTAGCCGAAACATTTCATCTGTCAGAGCCTAATGTCCAGGATTCAAAATCTGTACACAGCCCCCACTGAAACGTTGGTGTTATGGTCGTGCGTCTGGTGGAAATTCTGTCGACGATTGGAGCGTTGTACCATGAAAGTCAAGGCGGTATGGTCGGTCAGCTGATATGAAAGTCGACCGCTCCCGAGAAAAATATTCTCATGTCCGTTAAATCGCTCGTCTTCAGGATTGCCACTGGTGAAATTGTTCCGCTCATAGTGGAAGTCCATCGAGTTCCAAATGTTCCAGGAGATCCGCCTCGATGCCTATTGAGGCAAAGTGATGCACGTAAGAAGCGTCATCGTGGAGTTCAACCTCATGGCGGCCGTCTGCGAGACCCCGTTCGTAATGATACCCGACGATCACTCGCGCATGGTGATTCAGGTGATAAAGCAAGTGGGGGCCGATCCTCCACAATACGATGTCTCGTTGAACGAACTGGTCATTAAAATTGCGAATTCCTGCGCGCCCCAACAATTGAATTTCCCAGTGCTCGGAAAGACGGTGATCGAGCCGGACTGTCCCAAGATGAGAGGTGACGCGCATATCCTGGAGATTATCCTCAGATCCATGCAGCTCCGTTTGCCCAAGGAGCTGGTCAGGCGCCGTGAAATACCGCAGTCGGAGCACGGTGCGAGGCGTGAACCCATGGATGGCCTCCAGATGGATTCCTGACTGGCTAAATTCTGGATTGGTCGAAAAGACGAACCCTCGGACCCGTGCCGACAGCTCCGTTTCTCCTAATGCGGAAGGAATCAACCGTGACAAACGAACATACGGTTCGAACACCATATCCTTTCCTATTCCGGTGCGGGAAACGTCCAGCACGGGTTGAGACGGATCGCCATCCAAGCTCGAACGGCGGGTCGCCGAAAAGAGGGCGACGTCATCGGTGTAAAATAGCGTTCCACCACCGGTTGCAGACCATCCGGTGCTGGGCGCTGCGGCCAACGCCGGGGAAGCCGCGCTCCAGAGCAGTACCAGCCCCGCTACTACGCTTTTTAAGCCCAACAACCCGTTCCTGCACCGACACGCAGTCGAGGGGATATGTGACATGATCGCAGAGTATTTCTTTTGGAAAAAAGCTTTCTGGATATGGCATGGCAGATCAATCGGCTACGGTACAGACTGACCTGCGCAATCTACACCACCATCAACCTGGAATCAGCTTGTCCATCACGAGACCAACTCAGGATTTAACCAGTACTGCGCATCTATAGCCTTCTAGCTGTTCGCATTCCAACTCGTATAACTACCAGAGGGTACACAAATAAATACTTAACAGCTACAGACCACACCTTTCGGCCCAACGCATCAAGATTTGGCGTCCTTCTTTCCGAAGTATGCCTGTCGACTGACGGCCACGTCCGCGACGTACACAAATCCGGAATGCCGCTCGAAGATCGGGCGGAGACCGGCAAGGATCGGCTCAACCTTGTCTTCCGGCACGACCGTTAAAATCATCTCAAGGCTCTCTTGCTCGCTGAACATGAAATGCGCTTCTCGGACTCCATGATGTCCCTTTCCAGAAATGTTACCGATGATCGTGTAACCGGAGGCGTGAACTCGGTCGAGCAACTCGGTCACGAATGCCCGGTGTTCCCCTGCAACAATCACACGAATCTCTTTCATCGGATGCAAACTCAAACTGCCCATTGCACCGCTCCTTTCCGGTCTCTGCCTTCTCCGATCAATAGGTTATCCCACATGTGCGACCACTTGTGGCGCAATACAGGTCCATTCCCCATTCGGTTGATATCGGTACCAGCCCCCGTCTTGAGGATCGAGCACGACCAGATGAACCCATTCATTATGATAATAGTGCTGAAGGACCTCATGCCGTGCGATGAGTTTTTCGATTCCATTCCGTGGAGCTTCAACGATCGTCAGCAGTCGCATCGGCTCATGGTAGGGGATGTCTCCGTTCATAACGGTTTGCCTCGCCAATCCGAGACGGAGATCGCTCCATGGGCCAGACATGACACCAAACCGTCCCACCACGTTGTGGTAGATTTTACTCCCGCTTCCGTACACGTCATTATCGACCGCAGAAAAATAATGTTCCATATTGATCCATTGCGCCACAACTTGAGGGGCTGTGAGCAGCACCTCAAGCAGTCGATTGCTCGGATCTTCACGGTAGTCATACGAGTGCAGGAACGCCCGACCGCTCAGGTCCAGTCCCTTGGTTAATTCACGCCGTCCAATGACGAAGGAAGTATTGTTTGAAAGCCCCCACTCGGGCCGGACCTGGCTCCAGTCGACGCTTCGCTTACGGACGTGTGCATGTGCTGTCCGTTCGGGAAGAGTCTGCTGAACCTCAGGAAAGCGCCGACATCGTTCTTGGCTGGTGAGGCGTGAGGCTTCTTTTAGGTCATCCTGCAGTCGAGCCAGATCTGCCCGATGAGTTGGTGGCACATCTTCCAAGTCGAGGAGCTGGACCTCGTCGGTCGTTGTATTCATCTGTCCGGCGATGAAATGCGTATCAGTTGGAATGTCGATGCCCGTTTTTTTTAGGCGTTCCCGTACCGTCTGATTGTTGGCCATCATGGCCAAGACGCGCGCGTTGGGCTTGCCCTCGTTACCGCCGCAGGCGCCGCAGTCAAGCGCGGATTCGTACGGATTATTGTCGGAGCTGCTCCCATGCGCACAGAAGAGGACGAGCCGTGCAAAGTTCTTGGTCAGTCCCATCATATGGAGCGCGGTATCAACCGTAAGGACTTGCTCTTCTAGAGTGAAACCGGTTCTCGTGATACGCTCCTTGTGCCGAGAAATGGCTCGTGCATTCAGATCGTATTGCCGTTGGAGCATTTCAATAAACTCGTTGACCATCTCCGATGGAATTCCCGCGCGAGTGGTTTCTTCATTCAAGATCAAGGAGTTAGAATCTTCCCCAACGGCCAGGGCACGTTGACGCAAGGCATCGACAAGGGCAGGCGTAATCCTGGAGGTGCGTAGCCCGAATCGCTCCTGCAAGGCTTTCCTGACCAGCGCGTGTTGCTCTGCATTGAGCATTTCCGCGGTTTCTCCGGGTGCTAGCTTATCAACCGTGAGGGTGGTAGGAAGTAACGGAGCTGATAGTCGACGAAACCAGGCAGTCACGCGTTGGTAAAGCGAAGGCAATAGAGTCTTGCCAAATATCGGAAGGCCGTAGAACCAGCCTAACGATTCCACCATAACATACGGAGTCACGACATTCTCCTTTAAATCGTGCAAGAGGGTATGGCCCGCATGTACCCATCTGGCTCGAGCTTCGTGCTGTAAAACCTTATGGTCCAGGTAACTACGAGGGATTTCACGGACTTCGTTCTTGGCCCGCATGATCACCGGAAACTGTTCCGTATCGTGTTCTTTCCCCCAGGCTCGGTAGCGTATGAACGCGGCGAAGAATCCGGCAAAACCATAGGTTTCGTGAGGGCCCATCGATTCAAGATGCCGCCGAAAGGGCTCAGATCGCACGTCTATACAGTAGACCGATTGCGAATAGGGACGCTTCGTGGCCGACCCATCGAGGTTGTAGGGACGAGCTCGGAGTTCTCCCAACAGATGTTCCTGGTAGCTGGATTCAAGTGCGTGGAGCCACACCGGCCCATGTTCAGATTCGGGAAAATCCTCCATCCAATCCACGAGCTGCTTGAGATCCGTTGATGAGCAATCGTTCAGTAGGACAGCCTCAATCTTCAAACATCCAACCAACGAAAGTAGCTTTTTGGCGGCACCACGGAGTGTGGCTGCTTCTTGCCGTGGGACCACTTCCATTCGGTATCGTTCGAGCACGGCCTTCCAGCCAGTGCTTCTGTGATGGGCCAGCCGGTCAACTTCTTCAGCATACAGGGCTGGCAAGCGACCAGTCACTCGCTGCCGCCTGAGATAATATTCCTCCGCATGGCTGTGCATGTAGTCGGCTACCGCATCAAATCGGCCTTCAATACCGAGCACCTCCTGGCAAGCCTTCTGTACAAGCTCTCGTGCATACCACTGGCGGATGGCCAAGAATTTCACCAAGCCGGCAGGATACGCCTGTTGCCAGGGATAGTCTCGTTCCTCTCCACGCCACTTGATGAAGCCGGCCCATCCAGGGAGGGCAGTTAATTGCAACGACAGATAATCCTGCCGAAGTTCAGAGGGGATCCCCATCGCATCCAGGCTTTCCAGGAGCGCATCCTCGGGGTAATCAGGGAGTCGCTGGATCTTTTTCCTGCTGTCCTTAATGTCACAGACAGACCATTCGTGGGAGGCCATGGCTTTCCAGGCCCCATACAGGCCATTTTCCCGCTCCGGCATGGCCCACGTGGCATGCCCTTCGTCGAGAAAGGCCTCACACCATTTGATCAATTGATCGTTGATTTGCTGGACGATCTGAGTGCCGAGGGTCTCATCGCACCAGTGTGAGAGTGTAAGCCATCGGCCGAGCGCCGCTTCGTCACGCCTCACCATAGTGTCAATCTGCTCGGCGAGATCTGGAAAAACCATAACAGGTTTGAGGCGAGCGGCAAGGTCATCGATCAAACGGCGTGACGGGTCTGGGAGCTGATCATCAAGCGGCTCATTGCCCGGGCTACAGAGCCCCTCAGCCAGACAAGCGCGCAGGACGGTCGCGTGCGTAACCGTGTGTGTGCCGATGAGGACCTGCTTATCGATGGTCAGCGGCTTGAGCGCATCATCAAGATGGTGCGGTTGTATGCGCCCGGCTCTGAGGAATTTCTGATACACCTGGCTGGGCAGATACCCGTTTCCACCCAAGAATTGCTTCCCACGCCGAACCGCCTCTTCAAACGAAAGGTACTCGATACCATGTAACGGATTGTGGTGGACGAAGGTCCGCATCGGCCAATATTGCGCGATGACTTCCCCTGCGAGGCGGACGATTCCTCGCAGCTCCATTCGCCGAGACTCGATATCGGAAGCGTGTTCTAGTTCCGCCATGCGAGCGACTCCAGGAATGCCGTCGTTTGCGGTTGAACGGCCTGCTCCGGGCCAAATAGAGTAGACGGGATCAACCCCAATGCCAGGAGAACCAACACGACGACTACCAGCGAAATTAATTCCGGATGTAAGAGATCCGTGTAGCGCAGACCAGGGCGGCTTGCCCCAAAAAGCAATTGCTGCACCAGCTGCATAATGTACCAGGAAGCCGCAAGCCAGGCTCCCAGCACGAGGAAAAGACCGAAGACCGGGGCCTGAGGCGAGGTCAGCACCAATCCCATAAATCCAGCAAATACGCCGAAAGGCGGAATTCCCATTGCGGCCAGACCCAGCAGAGAAAGCACTACCGCGTATTTCGGCATCGCCGCGGCCAGCCCGCTGATGGCTTGCGGGTCCACATCGTCTCCGTATCGTGTGCGGATCACTTGCCAGGCGATCAAGAGTCCGCTGGTCGCCAGGCCTATCGCTCCAACTAAGAGGGCTGTTCGGGGTGTTGCGGCCATGGTTGTAGCGGCAAACCACCAGACAATTGAAAAGAAGGAGAGACTACCATAGCCCAAGACCAAACGGACTCGCGATTGCGCGAGCGCTTTGACGGCGCTATAGAGGGCCCCGACGAGCGCCAGAATATTCACAACCGACATCACATCTTCCGGGATGACCGGCAGGATTATCGAGAGTTGGTGGAGGCCCATAATTGGCAGCAATAATACGACGAACGAAGGGAGATTCCCGGGCAGTCGTGTCACGGTTGTAAGGAAACCACCGTGGAACGGCGCCAGTGGCAGCAGCACGGCGCACGTCATCAGCGAAGCGATGGATGACAGTGGCGTGGCGGTTAACATCGAAATTCCGAGACAAACAAGCCCGAAAACCAACAGGCCGACGCCCCACCAGGACATCGGCCACAAGGCAGTGTGATGGCGATAGAGCAGCGCGATGATGGTGACCAGCAGCATCATGAGAAAGAAGGATCCAGAGACATCGCGACCGGTGAGCGTTCCAATTCCAAACCCCAAACAGACCAATGTCACCATCCAAGAGAAACGGTGATCCTTGTGGAGCGGATGGCTTAGGATGGACGTCAGAGCTCCCAACGGCAGAAGGTAAAGTGAAAGAAGCCCGGTGGGCGGAGGGGGCAGAAAAAACCCTGCCATTCCTAAGATCAAGGCAAGGGTGAGGATCGACGAGGCGATGGCACAAGTCTTGACGCGTTCCGGGTCGGACCAGAAATTCAGGGTAGCGAGCGCTCCCAGAAGTGGGACTGCGGTCAGCAGCGATGATGCAAAGAATTCCATCATCGTGACCATCCCCGTTCCAGTTTATCGATTCGATGGATCAGATGCCCGGCTGCCAAGCCGATCGACCGATAGACTTCATCCGCATAAAGCCGATTAATGAACACAGTATAGAGTCTCACTCTCAAGCCATCGACCCAGGACGGTGTCCAAACGCTTCGCCCATGGGCTTTGAGATAGAGGTAACACCACCCGAGGATGGTCAGGCCGGTTGCTCCGATGAGGAGGAGATCGAAGAGCCAGTCGGGAAGGTCTGCAGCCTTAAAGTAGGAGGCCACTTCCTCCGGGTTGGGATAGAGAAAGGCCGTGAACGACTCAACGGCGAACAGATAATTAAAGACGATGAACAGCAGCGTTACCAACATCGTTGCTGACACTTTCCAAGATGCGACCGCGCGAAGACGCGTGAGTGTCAAGATGGCTTGCGACGACGTGATCCAAATGAAAAAGAGGATAATCACGGTTCCCTGTGATTCCAGCAGGGGAATGCGCAAGACTCCGTGAGTACCTAGCAAAATAAGCAACGGAATAAACAGCGTCGTCACGAAACCAGTGGACCAAGTGAGGCGGGAGAATCCTACCTCATCGCTAACTGTGTGGTCCGTCTGGGGGAAATGTGGATCTTGTCGCGTTTTGTGAATGACGTTGCCACAGTAAAGGAACACGGTGGCTTTGAAGAGGCCATGCGCGATCAAATGGAATACAGCCAACGAAAACGCCCCAAGCCCGCACTCCATAATCATATAACCCATTTGCCCGATTGTGGAAAAACCGAGCGTTTTCTTGATGTCGCTCTGAACCAACATCATAGAAGCTCCGAGGACTGCCGTCAGCGTTCCAACGACGAACGCGATATGTAAGGTGGGTGAGCTCATCCCAAACAGGGGGGCCAGTCTGTTGATGAGAAACCCCCCGGCATTGATAATGCCGGCGTGCAGCAAGGCATGGACGGGCGTCGGGGCGAAGAGCGATCCAGGTAACCAGAGATGGAGAGGAAACTGGGCCGACTTCCCCATTGCACCGATAAAAATAAGAACTGTGATTGCCGTGGTGCCGTTGACGTCCACGCCAGGCATGAGGGACAGGGTCATGGGCGTCGCAGCCGCTCTTGCAAACAGTTCATGAAACTCCAAGGTGCCGTACAACTGAAAGGCGAGCACGATACCGGCCAGAAATGCCGTATCAGCAATGCGTAAGATCGTAAATGTCTTGAACGCACCCGCCAATGTTCCGACATGCGCGTGGTTGTGCGCGAGTAGATAGAGCAAATAACTCAGCAGTTGCCAAAAAAGAAAGAGCATCATGAGATTGGAACTAGAGACCATGCAGATCAAGACGAAATCTGTCAGACAAATTAAAGCGAGATACCGGCGTGCATGACCATCCTGATACATATAAGTTGTGGAATAGAGATAGATGATCATGCTGACGGCGGTAATCAGCGTCATCATCACCGCGCTCAACCGATCAACGTATAAGCCAAGGGGAATGATCAGGGAGGTCACGGAGGAGGGGTCGTAGAACCGTATGGCGATGGGGCCTTCATGTGTCACCATGTACAGCGTGACGACCGAGCTCAGGAACGCCAGTCCGATGGGGTAGGAGGCCAACTTTTCACGGATGCGGCGCGAGGTGTCGGCGCCGATCATGACGATGCCGGCGGCGAGGAGTAAGAAGAGCGGAACGGCTAGAATGAACGACTGAAGCACGTCATTTCTCCTGGTTCTTGAAAAGCGTCCATCTTCTCATTCCATCGATGGGACTTGGATCGCTCCCAAGGCGAATAGCAGGCTCATCATTAATACGGTGTCTTCCCGCTCGTCAAGGCGGCTTGCTTACTGGTTGTCTTTTTGCACGTGGTTGTGAATAAGGTACGTGGCCCTGTACGAGGTGCGTGGATTGATCTCTCCCCAGAACCCAACAGGATCATAGCGCCCGTTCTTGTGCGTACTTATCCAGGCGTTGGATTGCGGATGACAGCGCGCGACTCGCTCGATGCAAGGCCGGATCCACATAGAATCGATTCAGAACCAAAACGTAAAGACGAATACGGAGATCGTCGATCCATGGTGGGCTCCATATTGTTCGACCATGAGCACGCATGTAGAGGTAGATCCAGCCCGCAATCGTCAGTTGCGTCGACACGACGAGCATGAGATCGAAGAGCCAGGTCGGCAGCTCCGCGGTCTTAAAGTACAAAGCAACCTCCGCCGGGTTTGGGTACAGGAATGCCGTGAAGGTTTCGACGGCAAACAGATAGACAAACACGATGAACAAGAGGGTGACTAACATCGCAGCCGACACTTTCCATGAGGCCACTGCTCGCAGCCGAGTCAGGGTGAGAATCGCTTGCGAGGACGTAATCCAGATAAAGAAGAGAAAGATGACGGTTCCCTGGGATTCCAAGAGCGGAATCTGCAGCACGCCGTGAGTCGCCAGCAGAATGAGCAGAGGGATCAGCAGCGTTGTGATGAACCCGGTGGTCCAGGTGAGGGGGGAATAACGTATTTCCTCAGTCTGATGCACGGGATGGGGAAGCGATGGCTCTTGTCTGGCCTTGTGAATCACATTCCCGCAGTTCAAGAACACAGTGGCCTTGAAGAGTCCATGCGCGATGAGATGGAACACGGCAAGAGAAAACGCCCCCAAGCCACATTCCATGACCATGTAGCCCATTTGACCGATCGTGGAGAATCCAAGCATGTTCTTGATGTCGTTTTGCACCAGCATCATGGTTGCCCCGAGAAGTGCTGTCAACGTTCCGATGACGAAGGCGACGTGGAGAGTCGTCGAACTCATCCCGAAAAGGGGAGCCATCCGGTTGATAAGAAATCCCGCGGCATTGATGATGCCCGCGTGCAACAGAGCGGTTACTGGTGTGGGAGCATACAAATAGCGGGGAAGCCAGACGTGGAAGGGGAATTGGGCGGATTTGCTCATTCCCCCGAGCAGGAGCAACAATGTGACGGCCGTGGATCCGTCAAATTCCACACCAGGGAACGGAGAAACGGTCGAGGTGGATTGCGCGGCGACGGCAAACAGATCCGGAAATTCCAACGTCCCATAGAGCGAGTAGGCCAGGGCAATCCCTCCAAGGAAGGCAATATCGCCGACCCGCAGGAGGGTAAATGTGCGAAACGCACTCTCGAGCGTATCTCGGTGGCCATGATTGTGAACGAGGATATAGAGGAGGTAACTCAGCAACTGCCAGAGGATAAACAGCATCAGCAGATTCGCGCTGGATACGAGGCAGAGCAGGACAAAAATAGTGACTCCAATGAGGGCAAGATAACGTCGTTGATGTAAATCCTGGTCCATATACTCGATCGAATAGGTGTAAATGATCGTGCCGATTCCGGAGATTAATACCATCATGACTGCGCTCAGCCGGTCCACATACAGGCCGATCGGTACGGTGAACACCATGGATTGTTCCGGATCGTACAATCGAGACGCGATCGGACCTTCTGTGGCCACGACATAGAGCGTGACAAGGGCGCTGCAGAACGCTAGGCCGATCGGCCAAGCGGCAAGCTTGGCTCGATTGTGGCGGGTCAAATCATTCCCGCCGATGACGATCATTGCAGCCACGAGTGGAAGCAATGGGACAAGCACGACCGCCGACATCAACACCTCATTGGGCTTAAAATAAAAAAGCCAACGGCCATGGCTCGACGTCATGTCGACCTATGGTGGTTGGCTTGTACTGCGACCGGCCTCTCCTATGAACTGCGGGTCGCCCTACGGCCTTGTACGGAACGGTTCGGCATTCTGCCCCTCCACAAGAAATCTTGAGGAGGGGCAACCTTGCCATCTACCCAAATGCGACTCCATGAATAATATGGGGTAGAGGAGAGCGTCAAGCTTGAAATGCGGGCTCAGGACTTTCATCCCTACACATCTGGAACCGAAAGACCCAGTGTGAGCGCGATGTTGTCGACAAAAGACCCAAGTAAGTGACGTATTCACCTCTGCACGCAACCTGTGTCATCATGCGGGTCGACCACAGATGGAAGTCCTGCTCAGAACGTGCGTGCATTGAGCCACATGTGCACAAGAATACTCGCGGCATACCCAAGTGCAATCGCCGGAGTCCATTTGAGATGGCCGAAAAACGTATATTTTCCTTTCGCCTGCCCCATCAGCGCGACACCGGCCGCAGATCCGATGGAAAGAAGACTTCCCCCGACTCCTGCGGTCAGCGTCACGAGCAACCATTGGCCTTCGGAAATATCCGGGTTCATGGTCAACACCGCGAACATGATCGGGATGTTGTCGACAATGGCCGATAAGATCCCGACCGAGATGTTGGCGAAGGTTGGACCCCACTGGGAGTAGAGCACGTGGGAGGCCAAGGCCATATAGCCGATTTGGCCAAGCCCGCCGACGCACAAGACGACACCGTAGAAGAACAACAGCGTGTCCCACTCAGCCCGGGCAACCTTTTGAAACACGTCAAATGGGACGACATCTCCGATCACCCCTTTGTCGTAGGTCGAGGAGTGGTGGCGTTTCCGGTTCAGGTAATGCCCAAAGAACCCAAGATACGCAAATCCGGTCATCATCCCCAGGACTGGGGGAAGATGCAGAAAATTGTGAAAGCTGACCGCCGTGCAAATGGTCAGAAGAAACAACCCAAGAATGCGCTTGGCTCCGATCTTCATGTGGACGGCTTCAGAGGACGGCGGTGGAGACATTCGCGGGACGGCATAATGCATGATCGCGGCAGGCACAAGGAAGTTCACCGCTGAGGGGATAAACAGCTGAAAAAAGTCAAAGAACCCAAGGATCCCCTTTTGCCACACCATCAGGGTCGTAATATCCCCGAAGGGGCAGAATGCTCCACCCGCATTCGCAGCCACCACGATATTGATGCAAGAGATATTGACAAATTTCGGACTGTGGGCTCCCACAGCCATGACCACGGCACACATCAAGAGTGCGGTGGTGAGATTGTCAGCCAACGACGAGATAAAAAAAGCCAGGATCCCAGTGATCCAGAAGAGCTGCCGGTAGTTGAACCCCTTACGAACCAGCCAGGCCCGGATCGACTCGAACACGAGTCGCTCATCGAGGGCGTTGATGTAGGTCATGGCGACCAGCAAGAACAGCATCAGTTCCGCGTATTCCATCAGATTGTGACGGAAGGCATTTTCTACCAGTTCGGCTTGACCCTGCGGATACGCGAGAGCGATCGCCGCCCAGATGATCCCGGCAGCAAGAATTACCGGTTTGGACTTGCGAAGGTGGGTAAACTCCTCGGACATGACCAGCGCATACGCCAGGACAAATACGCACAGCGCAAAATACCCCACTGCTGAGGCGGTTAAGTCGATCCCGGTGTGCCCTTCGGCTTCAGCCAACGCGAGGGAAGGCAACCCGAAGACGACGAGAGCGGAACAAAGACTGACGTGGACGAAACGACAGGCTCTGAACAGGAGGCACCGAAAGAACAAGAGAAAGAGGGAAGAGCTGTTCACGCACGACCATCCTTTCGAGGACCATCATCGTTGGCTGACTCCAGGAACTGATCTGCGAGGTCATCACGAGATTGTTTCAGCACGCTAGGGATGTCTTCGGCCATGTTCTGTTTACCAATAGTCTCGATCACTTTCAACTCGGAGAGTGTTCGACGTACCGTAGGGTTTCTTCCGGTTCGTTGATCGCGATGGCTGTTTCAAATGGTATGGAATGGACTCTTTCGTGGCACGTTGGGACTCGGCAAATCCTTTGAGTTGGCGCTTCCATCATTCACTCATATCATGGACGAATAAAAAGAAGCCATCACGAATGGTGAGACCGACATCACTGCCATCTGCAAGTCGTCTCCGACCGTCAGGAATGGCGAGCAGATTCCCGTCGCGCGTCGGAAAGCAATGAGTCGTGCGCGACGCGCCAAGCAGTCCTAAAACCCATCCTTTGCGCAGAGGATGGGAGATCATGCCCTCCATGCTTTGCACTTGTTCGCTCGATGGACCGGCCCTATAATCGCGATCACGTGCGCCGTCGATTACTGTGCGGACCACGAGAGGGTAGGAGCGTGCGAACGACGACCTATGGAAAGCGCAATCCGGAACGCCGTCATCAAGTTTGAACAGGAGTTTCTGGGGCGAGGTCCCGACGAGGTCCGCGCACTGGTCGCACGCGATCTCGTGGTCGTCCGACTGAAAGGCGTGCTGACGCCGGCCGAGCGGCAATTGGCGAAGACCGCAGAAGGTGTCGAGATGGTCAAGCAGCTTCGGCAAAATCTGATCGCTCAAGGACGTGATAAGCTCTGTGAGCAGGTCGGCGAGATCACCGGCGCCAAAGTCCTAGGTCTGTTCACGGATATCGATGTGCAACTCGGCGAACGCGTCTTTGTCTTTACCGTGGATCGAGAGATTCAAAACAGCAGCCGATAAGACAGAACCCTTTCTATGACTCCGCGCACAGTGGAAACGTTGTCCTTCGACAATACCTATGCCCGTCTTCCTCAAGCCTTCTACGCACGATTGAACCCGACTCCGTTCAGCGCCCCGCCGCATCTGGTTCACGCGAATCCCGCAGCCGCTGAACTGATTGATCTTGATCCGCAACAATGCGCGCATACAGAATTTGCCGTATTCCTCGGGCGAGGATGGATGGGCCGCGCGGTCAGATTTGTTTAGGAGGGTGGTGGTCAAACCCAATATTGAAGAAGGCGACGTTGGGGTGTTGCAGCTCGAGCCGCTTTTCTCGTTGGGGAAAGTTACGGTCGCCGATGGCGAGAAGCTGTTGCTTGTTCAGGAAGAGATTCCGCTTGTCATAGACCGACCATTCGAATTCCTGCGTCATCGCCAGCGCATCGACCGGGCAGGCTTGCACGCACATGCCGCAGAAGAGGCACCGAGTCATGTCCATATAGTATTCCTTGGCGTACCGCTTGACGGGCTCACCAGGTACTTCGGCGCTGATGACCGAGATGACCCGGCTGGGACAAGCGGCTTCGCAGAGATCGCAGCCTACACATTTCTCAGTCCCGTCGTCATACCGCAGCAACGCGAGCATGCCTCGGTAGTTGTCCGGCAAGGCGCGCTTTTCATGCGGGTACTGAATCGTGATGGGTCGGTAATGGATCAGGTGCATCAATGTGGCTTTCATGCCGACCGCGATCTCATAGAAGGTGATGGTCTTGAGCCATTCAACAAATTTGGAGGTTGGCCTGGCCTGACGGTCTGAGCCGGGAGTGACCGCTGGTGTCAGTGTGAACATAGATGCACTTCCTGCTTCCCCGGTACAATCGCAACCCCTCAGACTATGGAGTTACCGATACCGGGGTACCATTGGATCAACCTGGATAGACCAGGCATCGATCCCGCCGACAAGGTTTTTTACACTCGTATAGCCTTGCTGCAGAAGAAATCCTGCAGCGTCGGCGCTTCGCATCCCGTGATGGCAGTACGCGACGATCTCCGCGTTTCGATCCAGCTTCGCGAGGGACTGCGGGAGTGTGCCGAGTGGGATAAGGTGGGAGCCCTCCAGCTTGGCGAGCGCGTATTCCCAGGGCTCTCGCACGTCGAGAAGAAACGGCTTATCTCCTTTGTCGCCCCTTTCTTTCAGTTCACGGGGAGTGATGGTCGGGATCATCACGCACTCCTTTCTCTTGTTAGGCGCTAAATGAACTTCCGCATCCGCAGGTCGTCTTGGCTTGGGGGTTCTTGATCGAGAACCCGGAACCCTGCACGCTGTCGAGATATTCGACTTCGACTCCTTGGAGCAGCGGAGCGCTTTGCGAGTCCAGGATGATCTTGAGGTCTCCTTTTTCGATCACGGTGTCGTCCTCGGCGATCTTGGCCTCGAATGCCATACCATATTGGTATCCGTGACAGCCCCCACCACGGACATAGATGCGTAATCCGATCGCGTCGGGTTCTTGCTGGATGAACTCACGAATCTTTTGCTCTGCATCTGATGAGATGGTCAGCATCGACAGCTCCTTTCGTTGTCTGAATCACGAGACGAAGACGATCGACAAATTACCGATCTCGCTCCACGACCGCACTGCAGTCTCCTGTTCGGGGCTGCAATATTACCGGAGCAGATGGAATACACCAAGAAATAGGGCCATGATGCCGGGCCAGATCAGCGCTAGAGCCCCAAGAATTATGACAAACGTGATCGCCGACAATGTCAGCTCGATAAACTGGTTCTTGACCGTGGTCATGATATCTTCCCTCCTACGCGGTCCACTTGCCTCTGCCTAAACACTGTTGACGGGTGTATCTCACCGCAACAACACCGGCGGACTTTGTCCCATCCTGCTAGAGAAGTACCGTTACATCCTCACCGTCGACCTTCACCTCGTAGGTTTTCACGGATGTGGAAGGAGTCGTCAAAGAAATCCCAGTTCGCACGTTGTATTCCCAGCTGTGCCACGGGCAGGTGACGACTTCCCCTTCGAGTTCTCCTTCCCCAAGCGGACCACCGCGATGGGCACAGGTGTTGTCTAGAGCAAAGAAGACTCCGTCAACGTTGAAGATCGCGATGCACCGGCCATTAATTTCCACGGCAAGACCGCTGCCGGGAGGAACTTCGCTCATTCCGGCAATCCTGACGTACTCACCCATAACTGTTCCCCCTCGAAAAACGAATCGGCTGTTTCAACCACGGACTCCGCTCCACACCTTGTCAGGATGGATCTCCTTGTCGGGATTGAGTTGCTTCGCCCGTTCAAGTAGCACCTCTTTCGATTCCGGGTAAGCCGGGTCTGAGATGCAGCAATTGTCGACGGGGCACACCGAGGCGCATTGCGGTTCGTCGAAATGCCCGACGCATTCCGTGCAGCGCTCGTGGGTGATGACATAGATGCTGTCGCCGACTCCCTGTCCATCTCCCACGTGGTTGCCCTTGGCTTCGGCGTCGCTGCGCGTTTCGAAGATCGCTTCGTTGGGGCATTCCGGCAAACAGGCTCCACAGGAAATGCATTCATCGGTAATGAGAAGTGCCATCAGACCGTCTCCTTGACTTCCTCTGAATGGTGGATCAATTGCCTCGTTCAACGAACGTTCAAGAGATGGCGGACCGCGAGGGGGAGCCTGGCTCGGTCTACCATCGGTTCCGGGGGCGAACTCCTATGTTTCAGAATCACTGGATCGAGCACCTCGCCGCAGATCAAACAGCGCCAGGCGACGAGTCGGCACTGACCGGTCTCGTCCTCGATATCGAGGAAATCGTCTTGCATCATGTATCCGTTGCAGCGAGGACAGTTCATCGTGTTCCCCCTATATCGATAGTGGTATGGCTAGGGTTGCACCACCATTGTATGCTCCGATACGGTCGTGAGACTTGCATCTTTCTTGTGCTGAAAGTCCGTCAATGCCGCCTTAATGGCATCTTCCGCCAGGACAGAGCAGTGAATCTTGACCGGGGGAAGGTTTAGTTCCTGCACGATGTCCGTGTTCTTGATCTTGGCGGCGTCTGCGAGTGTTTTCCCCTTGAGCCATTCCGTGGCCAGACTCGAACTGGCAATGGCCGACCCGCAACCGAACGTCTTGAACTTTGCGTCGACGATCGTATCGCCATGCACTTTAATCTGAAGCTTCATCACATCGCCGCACTCCGGCGCTCCGACCATGCCGGTCCCGACCTGGGGATCTTCTTTTGGGAAACTCCCCATGTTGCGAGGATGATTGAAATGATCCACGACCTTGTCGCTGTACGCCATGGTGCCGTCCTCCCTTGGTTACGCGGAGACTGGTGTGATTGACCTTGCTCAGTGCCACATGACTCGCCCTTCCGCTTGGGCAACTCGCTCCATGAGTTTCAGGCCTAGTCGAATAAGTCCTGCGTCATCGACGAGGTGAACCAATCGATCAAAGTCGATCGTCTCGTCATCCATTTCTTCCTTGCCAGATACTTCCTGTTGATCGAGAAGGACTGGCAAGAGAGAATCTTCGGCATGCATAGGTACGTCCTTTTTTTAAAAGGATTAAGACGTATGGACCGTCTGATACGGTTCTTGTGCAGATCGGGTGCCAAGCACACTTAGGAAAACAGCATTCTGAACCCTTTGATTTAGGGGCTGATGTAGCTAAGCGAGCCCAGAGGGGACTACGCTTAGCGAATG
>CAZAKX010000040.1:0-24142 GCA_964485915.1 uncultured Nitrospira sp.
ATCATATCTTGTATCTGAGCGGGACTCCTGACGTGGCACATATCGATTCCGTCGCGCATGGGAACGATGTTGCGGCGTTGTTTCGGACCGACCTGGAATTTGAACGTGAGGACGTCGAGCTGCTCCGAAAAGCCATTGCCCATTGTGCCGAGGTTGGAGATTTCACGACGCGTCACCTATTGGAGCATATGATTGAAGATTCTGAAGAACATGTCGATTGGTTCGAAACTCGCCTGAGAACGATCGATCAGGTTGGGCTCGAGCGGTTCCTTTCGGAGCAGATCAAGAAGTAAGCGGTGTATTTCTAGGAGGCATCCAGTAAAGAAAACCGAATGAATTGGATGCCGTGTTGCTATTCATTGGACTGCTTTCCGGGGCGTTTAGGTCTTCCAGTTACAACGACGGGATGAGCATCGAGCACTGTCCATAAAGCCAGTTTTTAGCCCCGAAGTGCGCCCTCCTACCAGTCCAGAGCCCATGGCTGGTGAACAACCATGGGCTCTGGACTCCAAGTCCTTTGGCCGCATCTGTGCCGATCGAAGACTCGACCGATTAGTCCTGATTTAGTTTCAGCTCATTCCGCTCACTCCAAAACGTGTTCAACCATGTTTTCAGCCGTCGCGTCCGTAGTGACTGTACGAGTCCTCTGGCTTGCGCTCGTTGACGTTGAAGACAGCGACACCGAATGCACCACAGCTGCGGATTGTGGCGGCAGATCAGTCTGTGGCAGCGCTGGCAGGGCATGATGAGTGAACCTGAAGGGGAGAGTGATTTCATAGATCCTACCTCTCTCAATGGTGTCCATGGGTCCGACAAATCTATAAGAAGAGTTTATTGGTAGTCCTCATTCAGTGAATTGAGGAATGCGACGAGCGGTGCCACGTCGCTGTCCGTCAGGGCGATGCCTTGAAGGTTGTCTGCGCTGTTTCGGAGCATGTCTGCGCGGGCTTGATCCGAAACATCTTTGTAAAACTCGATCACGTCGTCCAACGTATCGAATTGACCGTTATGCATGAATGGAGCAGAGTGTCCCAGGTCGCGCAGGCCTGGAGTCTTGAATCGGGCGATCGCCCGATTCAAGAGGTCGCTTTGAGATAGGGAGCAGGGTTGCTCATCATCACAGAGAATGTTTCGGATCTTGTCTTGCGGCTCAGGCATGTCGGGATTGGCGAAGACGTTCCACAAGCCTAGGTCGGTCAACGTCGTGCCCGCAGCGGGAACAGCTCGGAACCGTTCGCCGGCTCCCGGGTGTTGATCAGTGGCCGGTAAATCGTCCGCCGTTCGGGTGGTGAGCGTGGGGATCGCCAGATTCATGAAGGCGCCGTTCCCATGGCCGGGAATCTCGTCATATTCTTTCTGGGTCGTCCCGGTATTGTGGGCCTTGAAATCCGTGAAGTTGGGAGCTGTGTGGCAGGCGATACAGTTGCCGATTTTTCCGGCCGCCAGTTCGGCCGTCGTGGCCGGGAGTGCCGCCGGTTCCGCCAGGAACATCTTCAGCCCGGCCAATTCTTGTGCTCCAAACGAGAACGACTGGGTGTGAAATTGGAACCGACCGTCTGTTCTGTTGGGGTTCGAGGTGACAAACTGAAGCGTCCCGGCCGATTCGCGCCCCTTGACGAGCCGCAGCAGGCGCCTGCTGTAGTCGAGGGGAGATTCGTTGGAATCCGGGGATTGAGGAAGGCCGTTGGTCTCCAGGAACACATCAAACGGAGACCGGATCGGCGCGCCGCTGTCTTCGGACTGTGAAAAGAGCAGGCCGTTGACATAGGCGGCGACGACTTTGACGACGGCATCGAACACCTCCTGGTCGGTCGCGGAGCTGATCGCCATTCGGAATTCCGACGTGAGTTGGAACTCCTCCGGTATGGAGGCATCCGTCCCGCCGAACAGCACTCGGAAGGGCGTTCCGTCGAACTCCTTGGCCAGATCCCCTGTGCCGTTATCGGAGCGGACTACGCGAGCGATATGAGCAACGGCCTGTGCTCGTTCTCCGGGCAGCCAGCCGAAATTTCTCCCGGCGAAGGTGGCCGCGACCAATTCTTCCATTGAGTTGAACTCGGCATCGAAATGGAACAAGACGCCATCTGGTCGATCGAGCGCAGCATTGACGAGAGGAGCAGAATTGCGGACGGCAACAGTCTTGCCGTCCGCTCGGGCCGGGAGGGGGCTGCGGCGCGCAAAATCAGTATAGGTTCGCATGCCGCCTCTCGGCGCATCCAGCACGTCATCAACGAAATGACAAGCCCGGCAATTCATGGAGAGGCCCTTGAACGGCCCTGGGTCGATCGGCGCGCCCAAGGTTTCGACCGTATCGACGACGCTGTCGCTGATATTCGGGTCATTGATATCGCCGCCGTTATCCAGAGAGACTTTGAACGCCTGGGCGAATCGCGTTTCGAGAAACAGCCGTTCGCCGACCGATTCCTCGGCGCCAGGCGTTCCCGTGGAGGCGAGAGGGGTTGAAGGGGACGAGTTTTCGTCTCCGGAGCAGGCCACCGTTCCGATGAGGAAGAGCATTGAGCACACAAAGGCTAGAGAGGTCCGTGTTCGACTCGGCATAGTGTTACAACTCATAAGGCACCATTCCTTGTGTTGGTTATGTATACTCGCAAGCTGTGCGCATTCTTCAATCATGTGTAAGCAGCGTGGATGAAAAGCGTCTCATAAACGATCTCATGGTCCTCGCCATGCCGGTTTCGCGTCTCGCTCCCATCACGACCCGCTGTTCGAGCCGGGGAGGCAAGGGTCCTCGGGAGGCGAGAACCCTTGCCTGGTAAAGTGGGAGGGTTGGGCCTCCCACTTTGAAGCCGGCGTAGGGCGGACGCCGGCAGTGTTACAGATGCGATGTTTCTTTCGCCTGTACCCTATCCGTCTCTCCGGAAAGTTCGACCAGAATATCGACGATCCTGGTATCGAACTGAGTTCCTGACGCCACCTGTAAGATTCGGAGTGCAATACGATTCCGTAGAGACCGATCGTGGACATGTGGAACCTGAATGGCTTCAAATGCATCGGCGACTGCGAGAATCCTCGCACCCAACGGAATGAATTCCCCCCTGAGTCCATAGGGGTAGCCAGTGCCATCCCATTGCTCGTGATGATGCGCAATCATCACAGTAGCCTCGCGAAGGAATAAGAAAGGTTCAAGCAGCGTGGCTCCGAGCCTCGGGTGGTTTTGAATCGTCACGTAGGCATCTGGATCAAGCCGTTCTCGTCGGGTTTGTAAGGAAGGTGGAAGCATGAGAATGCCGATATCGTGAAGTAGGGAGGCCAGCTTGAGTTGATGCAACTCCTCGTCCGTAAGGTGTGCGGCCCGCCCGATCTGAAGTGCGAACGCCGCTGTCCTCTCTCCATGCCCGGCTTGCCACGGTAGAAGCCGATCTAATTCGTTCGCCACTTGCCGAACGAGAATGTTCTCCAGATCGCGCCGTGATGCCGGGGGAAGACAGAGACGGTCGATCTTCTGGAGCATGTGCTGGACTCTTATTACAGCCGGTTGAACATTATCTGAAGCTTCGATTCGCATCCCATCACCTCCAAAAACGAAGAGCCCAAGACCACCTGTGTGATCCTGGGCTCTGGGTGAACAACCGCTGGCCGCTGAGCGAATTTATGGTCGAGGCCTTCGCTTACGATTCTTGTGTATGTTTGCCTCCCATCAAGGGCTGTCTAAGCACCCACATCTCATAGAGAGGGACCACCATCATGACCAAGAAACTGATGGTCATTAACGTATCACCGGTCAACATCGAGAGGACAAAGATCGGGGAGACATAGCTGATCAGCCATGGTGACAGCAGGTCGAGGATCACGCCGCCGAAGCCGCCCCACGTGACGACCGCTTTGAGGGTATGGCTGGCACTGGTCAGGTACATGACATGAATCAGAATCATGAAGACCACCGGCATCGTAAAGAGATGGAAGTGAGTGATCTCCGCCAATTCCCGAAACGACATCGGTTCTCCAAAAGTGATATCAGACCCTCGATAGTGATCGGCGATGCCTTGAGGCGACAGTCCCGTCATGCTGTGTGCCCAAAAAAATGAGAAGCAAAAACCGATGAACATCAAGAGCAAGAACAACGTATATAACAACCGGATATGACGATCCGAGTCACGAAGCTTGAATTTCTGGTTGAAGTTACGCATGCCAGGGACGCTGGGTCCGCTTCCGTCAGTTGCCAAATATTGACGTAAAAAACCCCTTGTCCTTTTTCGCGGCCAACGTATCGCTGCCGATTCCGGCGGGCTTCAGGTAGAACTCATCGATCAATACAAGCACACGTTTGACGCCGGCACTGATGGAACGGACGGACATCGTGGCGCCGGTAATGTTGATGATGTCTTTATTGATACGGATGGGATCCGACACCGTCTTGCCTTCGTACTGCACATTGAATCGCTTCCGGCCGACTTCACTTCCTCTCGCTTCTCGAAAGACTAGCAGCTCCACATCCGAACAAGCACCCGTCGCATCCACGCCGACCATGTAGGTCATATGCTTGTGCTTGCCGATAGTGTTATGAACCATCGCATAGCCGTCGATCTTCTCGCCCGTTTCGCCGACATAGACTTCGAAAGCTTCTTCCGGGAATTTCCACCCGATGCGTTGTTCAATCAGGTCTTTCTTGTCTTGGGTAAGCTGGAGGACTTCCTTACGAACGCGTTGCGATTTCGAGAGCACGATTTTCACAGCGTCTTCTTCCGACATGAAGACTTCAGCATGATTCAACTCGCTCTCGGTGAGATAACGCTTTAAATCGTTATCCCATACCTTTTCGGCTCCAGCCGACAGGGGCATGGTCACCCAAAGTGCCGTGCCGAGCGCGAGGGTTGAAAGAAACCTTACGTGACCGCGCATCCGTGCTCCTGCAGCTTGGCGTCAATGCGTTTCTGGACGTCGCGCATGACTCCTTCAGAAGGGTCCGTTGGTGCCCAGCCGAAGAGACGCGATCCACCGCGAAACGCCCAGCTCTGGCGTTCCTCCACGAAGGAAATTCTTGTGACATCATCCAATCGTTTTACCTTCAGCGTGAGACGAGATCGGTCCTTACTGGTTCCGACATCTCTCCGAAAAATGCCGTAGGCTCGTCCCGGCATAGGAATTTCGAGCCAGTGTGTCACGATCAATCCGGCCTCTTTGTCCGTGGTATCGGCCGATCGGTCTTTTACAGCCTCCAATGCTGCATCCCATGCCTGCTCATAGCTGCACACGGCAAGTCGTTCTTGCATCCCGTTCATCAAGGCACAGCCAGGTAGGCTCACGAGAAGAAGAGAAAGTATGGGCGACTTCATTCGCAATAACCTTGTCATGACGTGCGCTCCCCGCCTGATCGGCGGGGAGCCTCCTTGTTTCATCGTTAGAAGTACGTCGCTGCCTGGAATAGAAATCCGTCTCCGTCCATCCGGCTGCCGGCAGCTCCCAAATCACCGGCGGGAACG
The DNA here is from genome assembly GCA_964485915.1 of uncultured Nitrospira sp. Classification (GTDB taxonomy): domain Bacteria; phylum Nitrospirota; class Nitrospiria; order Nitrospirales; family Nitrospiraceae; genus Nitrospira_D. Next base: position 5,442 of record CAZAKX010000040.1, read on the forward strand.
ATGCCTCTGGCATTGTCGTTCTGGGTGTTGTACTGCCAGTTGATTTTGAAAACAGTGTCCTCGATCGGGCGAAAATTAAGGCCCACGGTGAGCCGATCCAATTCCCGCTGATTTCCGAGGTTATTTGCCAGCGTACGATTATCTGTATCGGTATCAACTTGTTCCCAGCGCGCCGTTGCCGTGAAGGTGGATGCATCTGAGAAGTGGCTGGGGGCTAGTCTCTTCAAGAATTCGGGCATAAAGTGATAGTTCGCTTGAATATAGTATCCGAACATACCGGCCGGTCCGATCTCTCGGTTGGTTACGCCGGTTGTGTTATTGTTACTGATCCTCGACCAGGCCGCTTCTCCGATCAGTTCAAACGGCCCGCGCTGCAAGGTCCAGTCAACCGCGAAGATATCGATGACACCAGAACCGATCGTCCCGGCCGAGGGCTTGTATTGCCCATGGTACCCCGATCCGGCAATCTCAACGCCTAACATCGGACTAAAAGCGACACGGCCGACGACTGCCTTGCTGTCATCGCGGTCTCGAGCCACGCTTCCGCGTGCGCTTCGAACGCCTAAATCGGTGATTCCACCGGCGGTTTGGCTCATGCCGTTGACTGCGTAGACCTCATAGTCGATTTTCGAAAGAGACGTTGGATACAACGTCCCATAAATCCCGGCTCCCGCTTCAAACCACGTACTCGGGATGATAATTCTCGAGACCATTGGCCGATCGACGAGGTCATTTAAGGGCGAATCATGCAGCAAATTGAACTTGCCGACCGGCATGAGGAGAATACCTCCTCGAATGTTCACCATTTCATTGACCAAATAATCCAGTTGGGCAAACTCGATGGTCATCGAGCCATCCCCTTGGGGTGAATTGGTTCCACCACGCTCGAATTCGAGCTCTGCTGCAAACTTTACCCGATCGGTAATGTCGGCATAAATAAACGGCACCAACCGTTGTTGGCCAAAGCTATTACGACTGGGATTATCCAGGTTTTGGCGAGAGAGGATGTTGTACATCACATCGACATAGCCACCGACGGTAGCCTTCGGCACGCTCAAAAACGGTTTCGCGTAGATCAATTTACCTGATCCGGTGGAGCCGAATCCCAGAGAGGTTTTTTCCTCTCCAGGGCGTCCGACTTTCACATCAGTCATGGGTCCAGTCGGCACGGGATATTGGCTTTGTGGTGGAGCCGAACGCTCCACGTGGACTTCGCGAGACTCATGCTCTTGTGCTTTTTGTAACGCTTCCTCAAGTCGTTTCACTCGTTCCTCAAGGCTTTCTTCCGCGAAGACCGGCGTCACTGCCAGTACGAAGATCGAAACAGCCCCGAGGATTGACCGCATCTTCATCGGTATCCTCCTTGATGAGTAAGGTGATGGTCTGACTCGGGACTCAACGGTCTCTGGTCTTTCGGTAGAAAAATACACACGCTTCTATAAGTAAGATGTGATGATAGTTCCTCCTTTCACACAATTAATCATGTTGAGCCGGTTCCCCAACCTTCGATGGAGGTGAAGGGGATGACGACGATTCGTTTGCACCGTTTACACTTCAGTTCTAGCCCCTCTCCACACACCTTGGCAATCAGCTGGCCGCACTCGCAGCGCGTCTCAAGGCTCTGGCAGTGGTGAAGTGCGGGAGCTTTTGCGATGGCCATGGTACGTGCTGTTCGTTAGTAATGAAAATGAGAACGATTATTAATATCTCACGAAAGCGATGAGTGTCAAGAGGTAAGTGTCAAGCAAAGCTTGGCTGGCTCTGCATTCCAGAACGACCATGGCTTATAATTTCATGATGACTTGGGAGTTCGGCAGGTTCTACACAGCTTTGTTGGTTGTCGTCATTATTCTGTCGGTGTGGGCCTGCGCGACGACAGTGCCGTCTTTGGTTCACTCGACTCAGGTCAGAGGGAGCCTGGTCGTAGGGCGCGTATTGACGGCTCTGACAGGAGACAGATCGCGACGACATTTGCCGCAGATGCGGTTTCTGGAATTGGAAGAGCAGGACTCCCGTAAGCGTTTTCAGGTCGAGATCGAGTCACCAGATCAACCTTTTGCTATCGATTTGTCGCCCGGAAGGTACCGACTCACTCGAGTCCAGATCAGCGAAGGACCCTTCATGTCCATGGCCGATTTGGACATGGTATTTTCCGTAGACGCTGGTGTCATCACTCATGTGGGAACGTGGCGATTCGGAATCGATTCGCCTCGCTATGGGAGGATGGTCGTAGCTTCTGTGGTTGCTGATCAAGGGGAAACAGCACGGGTCCATGACTTTCTCGACGAGCAGTATCCAACATTCGATAGACGCGTGATTGTTGAAATGCTTCCGCAGCCCTCGCGGATGGAAGCACGGCTCTTCGAAGTCATGCCCTACCCTCGATATCCCAGGATGTTTCGCCGACATTGGTGGTGAAAGCGCTGTGGCACTGGACGTACCGAAATCTTGTTCCTTCTTCATCATGTCGGTGTGCTGTTTCGTTATGATCGTCGTGGCGGGTTGCGTAGGAACGCACTCTGTGCCTCAGGTCGTCTCAAAACGTGCTCAGATGCACATGGGCACCCTGGTTACAATCACTGTTGTGTCCAGCGATAGCAGCATTGGCAATGCAGCTATGCAAGCCGGATTCGATGAGATCAAACGGCTTGAACAGCTCCTGAGTACGTGGCGTTCTGACAGTGAGCTCTCTCGTGTCAATGCCGAAGCCGGGCGTTTCCCTGTCAAGGTGAGCCAGGAAACGTTGGATCTCGTGGTCCGATCTTTGGAAATGGCAAAACTGACTCATGGTGGGTTCAATATCGCGCTTGGCCCTGCGATTGAAGCATGGAGCATAACAGACCAGCAGAACATTCCTAATGACAAGGAATTGCAGAGGCTGCGATCCCTCGTCAATTGGACAAACGTCCGAATCGATAAAGCGGCAGGAACTATTTTCCTGCCGCTTGAAGGCATGCGTCTTGATGTCGGGGGGATTGGAAAGGGATATGCGGCGGATCGGGCCGTTGAGGAGATGAAACGGGCTGGTGCCACGGGAGGAGTTGTCGCCTTATCAGGCGATATCAAGACATTCGGTGTCCTTCCTGATCGAAAAGGATTTCCTGTCGGGATCAGGCACCCGCGTCAGGAGGGTTCGTTGCTGACGGTCGTTGAGTTGAAAGATGAAGCGATCTCTACGGCTGGAGACTATGAACGATTCTTCGAACGGAATGGAGTCCGGTATCATCATATTTTGGACTCGCAGACCTTGCAGCCGGCACGCATGTGTCAGAGCGTGACGATCGTGGCGAAAGAAGGGACGGTGGCTGACGGATTGGATACAGGGGTTTTTGTGTTGGGGCCCGAAGAAGGGATGGCACTGGTAGAGCGCTTGCCAGATGTTGAAGCCATCATCGTCGATGATAATGGAAAGATGACGGTCTCATCAGGACTCCGTGGACGACTGCATGTGCCGTAAGGTGGCCATAGAAGTCATCGCGCTGTCTTCAAGTCGTAACTGATCGAAAACCGCACCGGCATCTGGGCACGATCCAAGGGGCGAGAAAGAGTGATGGGAGGGCCGTTCGTCACATCTTCTACGGCAACTTGATCGAGCGCGGCGTGCCCCGAGCTCTTGACGACCCGTACATCGCTCAAGCGTCCATTTTCGTGCAGCATCGCGCTCAGCATCACTTTCCCCTGTACCCCTTCGGTTCGGAGCATAGCTGGGTAACGCTTGTTCAGGTCTGTGATCCACTGCGCCATGAGAGCAGCGAGCCATCCGTGATCAGCTTTAGCCGGGTTAACCGGGTTAAGTTGGTCTGTGGATGCGAAGGGAGTCAGCGTAGAATCCATGGTCGTCCGTGAATCGGCCAACGCTGTCGAATGATCACGAGAAGACATGATCTGCTCGGATAAAGTAGTCGAGAGATGTTGCGGAGCACTGTCAGACAGCAGTTCGGTCGATGACGAAGGTGCTGCGCTCGATGGCTTTGGCTCGGTAGGAAGGGTCTGATAAGATTCCGAATCGGATTCGGCAGTCGCTGCTGGTACAGGTGAAGTGGCCTGTTGCATCGTTGCTGGTTCAACCCGCTCTATGGTTGGGCGAACAGCCTTCGCTGGTGGAGTAGATTGCCGAAGCGCAGGAGTAGGTGTAGCCGTCGGTTGAGTAGAAGGCGTGGCTTTCACCGACGTCGAGAGCGTCGCGACCACTGCAACGTCCCATTGAAATGGTTCAGTCTGAGCAGCGAGCTGTATACGCTGTACGAACAAGACTGCAGCAACAGCCAGCCCTGCGTGCAGCACGCAGGAAATGAGCCAACTCGCTGCCACGTGGCCTGTTGGACTGTTAGGAAGCGGTACGGAATGCCCCATCACAGTCGAATAACCTCCAGGCTGACTTGCTGAAACCCTAGGCCACGAATTTCATCGACGAGGGCCACAAACTTCTCAAGCAAGGTGACTTTGTCGGCTCGAACGACGACGGCCGACTCGCGAGGTTGAGCACTGAGAGCCGTCGGGAGGCCTCCATCCGGAACCGGCACATCATTGACAAACAGACTTCCATCAGCGGTCAGTGAGATCACGACCGGAACATCCTTCCGATCTCCCACTTCCTTCGCCTTGGCTAAGTTGACGGGAATCTGCCCGGTGCTGATGAACGTAGCCGTAGTCAAGACGATGACGAGTAGGACCAACATAACATCCACAAGCGGGATGACGTTGATCTGGTCAATGTTGCGGTCCATGTTGTGCCTTATACTCGGTCAAGATCTCGGTGACGCGACGACGAAGGACGTTGTTCATGACGACACAGGGAATCGCGACCAACAGTCCGACGGCCGTCGCTTTCAATGCCAGACTCAACCCGATCATGATGGTGCTGACCGCCATCGTACCCGACGTCCCCATGGTATGGAAGGTTAACATAATACCAAGGACGGTTCCGAGGAGGCCGATATATGGGGCATTGGCGGCAACGGTCCCGATAATCACGAGTCGCTTCGTCAGCGTGATTTCCAGTAACTGGACATTGGTGAACTGAGACAGATTGACTTGTCGGTAGAACAGCCATCGCTCGATGGCCACCGCGACGGACCAAAGACTCAACACGAGCAGCAGACCGATCACGCCGTAATCAACGACGTCCTTCAACGCGTCCATCTTGACTCCTTACATGGGAGATGTGGGCTCAATCCGGTGGGTTGGGAGCCGGAATACCGGTTCATCCATGCCAGATCCCGGGGGAAGCTGTCAATTGGCACATGCATGAGTGTGATCGCCGTGCGTCTTATGGGTGAAGCGGCTCATCGGTTGGAAAGAGGACGGTGTGGGTGGCAGAGACACGCAGTTCGACGGCGGTCCCTTCCTGGTAGACGCTGGTTGAACTTTCGCTGCCATGTACGACCTGGCCGGACGGAAGTTGGACCGTATACAAATTTTCTGAGCCTCTGAACTGCCTGGCTACGATTCGGGGTTCGGCGGCTTTATTGGGTATCAGGTGAATATCGTCCGGGCGGATCATCACCACGACATGGGTTCCCTCGACCCCGTCGATGGTATTGGGAAATGTTCCCAGTTCGGTGTGCACGATACCCTGTTGAATCTGTCCGATGATAAAGTCGGCTTGGCCGACAAAGTCAGCCACGAACCGGGTTGCCGGGAGATGGTAGATCAGCTCAGGAGAGTCCAGCTGTTCGATCTCCCCGCGATTCAAAACGGCAATACGGTCCGCCATGGCGAACGCTTCATCGTGATCGTGGGTGACCAAGATGGTGGTGGTCTTCGTCCGACGCAGGAGGGTATGGAGGTCCTGCCGCATGCGGCTGGCCATGTCAGGGTCGAGATTACTGAACGGCTCATCCAAGAGGAGCAGGACAGGATTCTGAACTAAGGCCCGTGAGAGCGCTACGCGTTGCTGTTGTCCGCCGGATAGTTCATGTGGGTACCGGCGTTCCAGGCCTTCCAGGCCGGTCAACCGCAGGATGTCTTGGACCCGTGATGTCCGTTCCGCCCGCGAGAGTTGATGGAGTCCAAAGGCAATATTGTCGGTGACACGCAGGTGTGGAAACAGCGCATATTCTTGGAAGACCATCCCGACACGGCGCTCTTCAGTCGGCACGGTCTCTGAGGATGAGGAGACCAATTGCTCGGAGAGAAAGATCTGACCGGAGCGCACAGGCTCGAAGCCTGCGATCGCTCTCAAGATAGTGGTCTTGCCGCAACCAGATGGTCCGAGGAGACAAAGAATTTCTCCTTCCCGTATGGAAAAGGAAATATTTCGGATTGCAGGTCGGCTTGGGTCATAGGCACACGAGACGGAACGGAGCTCTAAGATCGAAGCGGTCGATCCGTACAGATTGACTTGACTGTCAGATGGACCGGTATCCGTATGGGTCGTGTGTGATGGTGAATGCATCATGGGGCTATGCCGCTCTCCAATCACGAGCGAGCAACAGAAACAGGGCCGGTAACCCGACCAGTACGATCAATAGGGCTGACGGAGCCGCCAGTTGATAATATTCCTCACTCGCCTCCAGCCAAACACGGATCGCCAAGGTGTCGAATCCAACGGGTCTCAACAGCAATGTCGCGGGAAGCTCTTTCATGGTTTGAAGGAAAATAAGGACCCAGGCTACGATGACGCCGTTACGGATCAGCGGCAACGTGACTCGCCTCCAGGTTTCTCGAATTCCCAGCCCCAAGGTACGGGCTACTTCCTCAAGGTTCGGTGTGATCTGTTGGATCGAGGGCTCGAGTGACTGGAGGCCGGCGGGGAGGAAGTGTAGGACATAGGCGACGATTAATACGAGCACGGTCCCATAGAAGAACGGCATGATTTTCAAAAAGAGAACAAGCACGGCTAGGGCCGCAACGGGCCCCGGAAGAACATAACCGGCGTAGGCTGCCTGCAAACAGCCGAGGTTGAGCCACGTGGGTTTTCGGCTCGCGAGATAGGCGAGCGGCAGTCCGACCAGCACGGCTGCGGTCGCTGCCAAGCTGGATAGTAGGGCGCTGTTCCACACAAACCCGAAGAAACGGGCATCCAGAATCGCCAGGGCTTCTTGGGAAAAGCTCCACATCACCAAGAGAGAGGTAGGGATTCCAAAAGCCAAGCCGACGACCGAGGCCAGGCAGGCCGTTAGGAGCATGGTGTGGAGCCATCCGCGTTGAATGCGTAGCGGCGCACGATAACGCCCCGTCGTCTGGTAAAACCGGCTCTTCCGGCGAAACCAACGTTCGGTCAATAAGAACAGGAGCGCCAGGACGACCAACAAGATGCTCAGGATGCTCGCGGCTTGGTTGTCGGACCGGCCGGTCATTTGCTGAAACACGGCGTAGGTCAGTGTTTGATAGCGAAGGAGAGAAACAGCGCCGAAATCCGAGACGACATACAGAACAACAAGTGCGACGCCGGCGACGATGGAGGGACGCAACAACGGCAGGGTCACACGGAACATCATGCGCAGTGGCGATACGCCACAGGTGCGGGCCACTTCCTCGAATGACACGTTGAAGCTCAAGAGCGCACTGCGTGTGAGGAGGTACACGAACGGAAACGTATCGAGTGCCATGACGAGCGTGACTCCCCAAAAGCTTTGAGGAGAAAGGATTCTTGCTTGCGGCCCCGCCACGAGTTGCCACAGCTGTTCCATAGGACCGCCGAATCCCAACAGATAGTTGTACACATAGGCGAGGACGTATGTGGGCATAGCTAAGGGAAGCACAAGGGCAACTTCCCAAATGCGGCGACCGGGGAACTCGAATCGTGTGACCATCCAAGCCGTGGAGACGCCGAACATGAGCGTGAGTAGCGCGACGGCACCAGCCAAGGAAACCGTGTTGAGCAGGAGTTCCGGGACACGAGTCGCCCAGAGCCGCTGCCAGACCGCTGAATCAGCCGATAGGGCCAGCGTGGTGACATAGCCCAACGGCAAAAGGATCAGCGTGGCAGTGGCGAGGACGGCCAATTGCAGAGCTGAAATAGATGATCGGTGTACGGCAATCACGAGTCTGCTCGCAGGGTTATCGCATCCCGACTTGTTCGATGAGCAGCATCGTGGGCTCTCGGAGTTCAGCGAGCTTGGTCAACGGGACCAATGCTGCTCGGAAACTTTTTCGTTCGGGGAGAAGGGGATCGGCCTTCACGTCAGGATGGAGCGGGTATTCCTTGTCAAGGTCGGCGAACATCTTCTGGCCGGCCTGTGCGACGAGAAATTCCACGAGCAGTTTGGCGTTTTCAAGGCGGGGCGTGTGCTTCAGGATACCGATACCCGCCACGTTCATGATGGCTCCCATCCCGCCTGCCTGTTGATCGGGCATCAAGACCCCAAGCGGCGCGGTGGGTTGGACGGCGAGATGGCGATAGACATAGTAATGATTCACGATGCCGAGAGGAACCTGCCCCTTGGCGACGGCTTCGACGATTTGCGAGCTCTTTTGATACACCTGAGTACCGGCGTTACCTCGGAGTCCTTCGAGAAATTTTTTGGTTGCATCATCGCCTAGGCTCGCGCGAATCACCGACACGCCTGCTTGCAAGTATTCGCTGCCGGCGTTCGGGATCGCGACCTTGTCTTTCCAGGCCGGATCAGCCAGGTCTAACAACGACGTAATCTGATCGGGTTTCACCATGGTGGTGTTGTACACGATGATCCAAAATCTGCCGGATAAGCCGATCCAACTGTTATCTGCCGCGCGAAATTGTGATGGAATAGCCCGTTCGACTTCTCGCATGCTCACGGGACGGAGGAGCCCTGCGGTGCGGGCGATTTCCAGACTGCCGGCATCATTGGTGATAAACACATCAGCCGGACTGCGGTCACCTTCCGCCTTCATCCGATTTACGAGCTCGGTCGTGCCGGAGGAAAGCAAATCAATTTGAATGCCGGTCTTCGCGGTGAACGCGTCCAGGACTGGCTTGATCAGTCGTTCAGCTCGTCCAGAATAGACGGTCAACTTATCGACGGCAGAGACATCGGTAGAAGGTGCGAGCCACAAGATCGAAACCAGTGAGATGATGAAGGCGAATCGTGCGAGGACACCAATCGTGCGAAGCGGGCGTAGTGTGTGCATGAAAATCCTGTATCGTAATAAATGGAGGACCGTTGAAATTGATAACCCGTCTCAAAAAGAATACCAGAAAGACCCGCAGAGGTCAATGGCGGCAGCGAGAGCAGAGTCCGTAGAGTTCAAGACGGTGGGTTTGGATCGTGAAGCCGTTCCGTGTGGCGACCTCTTCTTGAAGGCGCTCGATATCGCAGTTTTCGAATTCGACGATTTTCCCACAACCGGTGCAGATGAGATGATCGTGGTGGCCCTTGTGTGACACATTATCGTACTGCGTCTGAGTTCCGAAGTGCCGGGCCTGGGCGAGACCTGCTTCACAAAAGAGGTTGAGCGTGCGGTAAATGGTTGCCAGTCCCAAATGGGGATCCTTCCGCGCCAATTGGTGGTACATCTCCTCGGCCGTGATATGTTCTTGCTTCAGAAATGCGTCGAGGATCAATTCTCGCTGGCGCGTGAACTTCAGCTGGTGCTTTCCAAGATGCTCCTTGAGGATTTCCATTTCTTTGGCATGTTTCGACATTGCGAGTAGGCTGAGCCTCCGTGGTTGGGATTAAAGACGAAACTGAAGGTCTGGTCAAGGGTGTTTCTACGAACTTTTGATAGTTGGGAGACTTTGACGACTGCGGTGACCGTTGTCTATAGTAAAATCTTGACGGATCTTTGTGAGGAACCATTGCGACTACCCGGCCAAATTGCCGTTGACCGAGCCCTCCTTCTGTACGTGCTGCAGCTGGCGGAGCCCCATGGTCAACTGAGCGATGTGAAGTTGCAGCAGCTCTGCTTTTTGTGCGAGCTCCAGACCTTTGCCAAAGGACTCAAAGCATTTCATTTTGAATTTTTCCGGTTCGCCTATGGGGCCTTCAGCAAAGATCTCGACAATGACCTGACATCCCTGCGCCGAAAAGGGCGGATTGAAAACTTCACGGTCTCGGATCAGGCGAGAGAGGAGGCGATCCCGCTGCTGCTCAATACCATCCAAGGGGTAGAGACCAACGAGAAAGTTAAAGACATTCTCGATGCCGTCGTCGCCGTCTACGGTCCGCAGGACACGGGTGCCATCACGGCATCGGTGGAAGTGGTTCAGCTCAGTACCCCGCAAGATCCTGACCTGAAAATTCCGATCCGGGATATCGTCTTTCACACCACGTTGCTAGTGCCGCACCGGATCGACGTGCAGGCTGAGTTTACCGTGGCTCCAGCCATGCTGACGAGACTCAATGCCGCGCTGGGGTACGACAGTCGGCCCGCGGTCGAAGCTCAGAGCTGGTAGAGTTCGCCGTATTTCTTTTCTACATATTGCAAGAAAGGCTCGGGGTTGATCGTCGAGCCCGTCACGCGCTCGGCGAGATGGGCTGGTGTAAACATGCGACCCCAGCGGTGGATCTTCTGCTCAAGCCATCGACGCAAGCCCATCAGTTGACCTGCGGTGATCTCCTCCTCCAAGTGCGGCATCTCGCGCGTGGCTTGTTCGAAAAATTGGACCGAGTACAGATTGCCGAGCGTATAGGTGGGAAAATAGCCGAAGGCGCCGAACGACCAGTGCACATCCTGTAGCACGCCCTCTGCGTCCGTCGGGGGGACGATGCCCAGATACTCCTCCATCTTCCGATTCCAGATCGCGGGGAGGTCTTTGGGTTGCGTTTTCCCTTCGATCAGGTCCTGCTCAATTTCAAACCGCAGCATGATATGCAGATTGTAGGTTAGCTCGTCGGCTTCCACACGGATGAGCGACGGTTTCACGCGATTGATGGCGGCGTAGAACTGCTCGATATCCACGCCACGGAGCTGATCATGAAAGGTGTGTTGCAAGACCGGGTAGAAGAATCGCCAAAACGGGCGTGATCGACCGACGCAATTTTCCCAGAGGCGAGATTGGCTCTCATGAATACCGAGCGAAACTGAATCGCCCAATGGGGTGCCGAAATGCTGCTGATCGAGTCCCTGGTCATACAGTCCGTGCCCGCCTTCATGGATGCAACTGAAGAGACAGGATTGTAGCTCATGCTCATGGACACGGGTCGTCACTCGCACATCCGTCGGGTGAAACGAGGTAGTAAACGGGTGAGCCGACAGATCCAGACGACCGCGCTTGAAGTCATACCCCATGGCCGTCAGCACCAGGCGGCCGAACTCCAACTGCCGAGTCTGGTCATACGAGCGATGCAGGATACTGTCGTCGATCTGAACGCGGCTCTCCGTGATTCTTTTCAGTAACGGTACCAGGCGGGCCTTGAGCGTTGCAAACACCGGCTGGAGTTCAGCGATGGTTGTGCCCGGCTCATAGACATCCAAGAGGGCATTGTAGGGGGAGGCTTCATAGCCGAGGTATTGTGCTTCTTCACGTTTGAGATCGAGCACAGTTCGGAGGTTCGGCAGGAACATCGCGAACTTGTTGTGCGCTCTTGCCTCGGCCCACACTTGCTGGGCAAGCGAACATTCACGGCTCAGCTTCACGACGAAATCCGACGGCAGTTTCTTCGCCCGGCTGAAATCCCGCCAGATCTCGCGCAGGAGTGAGCGCGACGGCTCATCCCAGGTATCTCCTGCCTCGTCGGCGGCATGGCCGGTGGCAGGATCCACCCACTGAAATAAGAGAGACTGCACGTCCGGCGAGACCAGTTTCTGATGGGCGATGCCTTGGAGCACCGCAATCTGCTCGGCTCGTGCTTCGCCTCCACCGGCTGGCATGTAGGTCTCTTGATCCCATGAGAGGACCGAGGCAGCACTATTGATGCGCTGAATTTCCAGGAGTTTAATGGTGAGGGGTTCCAACGTGGTGAGTGTCTTCAAGTGGGTCTCCTTCTCGCTGTGCTAGGATCGGTATCGCAACTCGCGCAGTGTACGCAAGAACGAACATTGTTTTCAAACTGCCGAAAGGAGTTCACATGGAGCGACTGGTTCCGGGCGAGATCGAAGCCTATGCCGAAGCCCATTCCATGCCGGAGTCCGCTGTTTGCCGAGCTCTTCGGGAAGAGACTCAACGAACCATGGAGTATCCTCAAATGCTGGTTGGTCCGCTGGAAGGAGCCTTTCTGAAAATGATGACGCAGCTGGTCGGCGCGAAGCGCGTGCTCGAAATCGGGATGTTCACCGGCTACAGCGCACTCTGCTTTGCCGAAGCCTTGCCGGCTGATGGAACGGTGATCACCTGCGAGATCAATGAGAAGTCGGCAGCGGTGGCCCGACGCTATTTCGCGCAGGCATCAGTCGGCAGCAAGATCAGCGTTCGCCTGGGCCTGGCGCTGGACACCATGCGAACACTGACCGGTCCGTTTGATCTGATCTTCATCGACGCCGACAAGATCAATTATCTTAATTACTACCGGCGTGCGATCGACCTGCTCGCGCCGAACGGCGTGATCCTGATTGACAATGTGCTCTGGAGCGGCGAGGTGCTGAAACAGCCACCGCCGGACGAGTCTACCGCGGCGATTCAGGAACTCAATCGGGTGGTGTCAAACGATCCGCAAGTGGCCACTGTGCTGGTCACGATTCGGGATGGGATTTTGGTGGTGAGAAGAGCAGGGTAGCTCAGAACCTCTCCCAGTTCCTTCACGATGGTTGTCTATGGTATCTGTACGGATACAGATCGTATCCGGTTCGATACCATGCTATGGCACCACGTCCTCATCGCCTCTGCGTTCACCTCAGACACACCAGCGTCTTTCACCGTGTGATCATGGGCTTGCAAAGGTCGGCTGTGAGGGAATGGCTCCTTCGAAGCAGGCATCACCATTGCTTTCGTGGAAAGAGAGAGAGGACAGAGCTGATCATCCAAACCTATGGTGCGAGGCGACCATGCTGAAGAAGCCAAGAGATCATGAACAGATGCGGGCCGAAATGGGGACCCTTATTGATGCACTGGAGTTGCCGGATCTGAACAAGCAGTTTCTCCGCGCGCGGTGGTTGGAGCAGGTGATTTGGATGGATGAGAAGGCCTGGAACTCCGTTTTTCGACATAACATCTTGCGTCTGACGACGATCATCGGCGGGGTGATCGTGCCGGCGCTGGTAAGTTGGAACGTCGGGGATAGTGGTGGCGCTCATCTGATCAAAACGCTCACAGTTATCGTCAGCCTCGTGGTGGCATTGAGTGCTGCCGTCGAAGAGTTCTTCCACTATGGCGAGCGATGGCGTCACTACCGGCGTACGGTCGAGGCGCTCAAGAGCGAAGGGTGGCAATTCTTCCAGCTCAGTGGACCCTACGCCAACCTGACTCATGTACTGGCCTATCCGGCCTTCGCCGCGCGCGTTGAGGAGCTGAGCCGTGAGGAGGTTGAGACCTACATGACGCAGGTGGCGAAAGACAGAAAAGAGGCGGACGACAAGTCATCCGCGGTATTGTAAAGAAGCAAGACCGACCGGATCTACTGGAAGGAAGCGTTCATGAAGCCCCATGCTTTTGTTGCCATGCCGTTCGGCGTGAAGAAGGACAACCAGGGCACCGAGATCGATTTTAATCGTGTGTATGCCGAGCTGATCAAGCCGGCGCTCGAAGCGGCGGGGCTGGAAGTGTTCCGAGCGGATGAAGACATGCGTGCGGGTGAAATTCGAAAAGATATGTTTCAGGAACTGCTGATTGCTGATCTTGTTGTTGCCGACCTCACTCTCGACAATCCCAATGTCTGGTACGAACTCGGTGTGCGACATGCGCTGCGTGCTCGGGGTGTGGTTCTGGTACAAGGGCCGAGGCCGTATCAACCGTTCGACATCTACACTGACCGTAAGTTGCGTTACTCCCTACAAGACCATGGGCCGGATCCGGCAACACTTGAGCAGGATCGTGTAAAACTCATGAAGATGGCGACGGCCACGATGGAATCGTGGCACGGTCGGAAGATCAGTCCGGTCTACGACCTAGTTTCTAATCTCCAGGAGCCAGACTGGAAGTCGCTCCGTATTGGAGATGTGCGAGAATTCTGGGAGCGACATGAAGCTTGGGAAGCGCGGCTTGAGCTGGCACGAAAAGCAAAACAGATCGGCGACGTACTTGTGTTGGCGGATGAGGCACCAATCGCGGCCTTTCGTGCTGAGGCCTGGATCAAAGCCGGGGAGACGTTACGGAAGGCGGAACATTTTACGTTCGGACTGGAGCAGCTTGAGCGAGGCCTTGCCATTGAACCGCATAATTTGCATGGGCTCAGGGAGAAGGGGATGTGTCTCCAACGTCTGGCATTAAAGAAGAAGCCAGATCATTCATTGGACCGTGCCCGGGCTCATTATCGAGACGTGCTGGAGGAATTCCCAGGCGACCCCGAAACATGGGCCTTGCTTGGCCGGGTCAACAAAGATGCCTGGGTATCGGCGTGGCTCCATCCTGGCAACACTCCTGAACAGATGAAAGAGGAGGCTGCTTACGAAGACGCGTTGCTGCGGGCGGCGATCGATAGCTATGCGACCGCATACCGCCGCTTCCCAGGGCATTACTACTCCGGGATCAATGCGCTGACTCTAATGCATCTGTATCAGTACCTCACCCAAGATGCACGGTATGACAAGGAGATCGCAATGATGGCCGGGGCAGTGCGGTTTGCAGCGGCTTGTGAGCGAGACGGGGAGAAACATTTCTGGTCTCTGGCAACGCTCGGGGATCTGGAGATATTGGTCGGCACCCCAGCCAGCACGAAGGCTGCCTACAAGGAGGCTATTACGAAGAACGAGAAAGATTGGTTTGCTCTCAGCTCCAGCCGTGCGCAACTTGAGCTGCTGAAAAAACTCAGCTTCCAGTGTGACAACGTGGAGGCCGGCCTTGCGGTCTTCGAACGGGCGTTACAAAAGCTCGCGACGCCAGAGGGCAAATGGCAACCCCAACATGTCTTCCTCTTCAGCGGGCACATGATAGATAAGCCAGGGCGGCAACCGCCGAGATTCCCAGTGGAAAAGGAATCGGTTGCTGCCCAGAAAATTGCCGAAGCCCTGGAGAAACTGGGGGCCGGCCCCGAAGACTTGGCCCTCACACAGGGCGCCTGTGGAGGCGATATACTGTTCACGGAAGCTTGTCAGCAGCGAGGGGTCAAAGTACAGTGGCTGCAGCCTTTTGATGAGCCGACGTTCATCAAAAAGTCAGTGATCTGTCGGGGCGAAGATTGGCGAGGCCGCTATCTCGAAGCAAAGGGAAAACTCGCCGCAGAAATTCGTTCAGCCACGGAAAGTCTTGGCCCTCCTCCGAGAGACGTCGATCCGTATGAACGCTGTAACCGCTGGTTGCTCTATACGGCCTTGTCGTATGGGATTCGCAAAGTACAGTTTGTCTGTCTCTGGGACGGCGCTGGAGGTGACGGCCCAGGCGGGACGGCGCACATGTATCAAGAAGTGAACCGCCGGACCGGGCAAGTCACCTGGATCGACAGTCGCACCTTGTAGCGTACGTCGATGTGGGCTGGTCAGTCTTCACAACCAGAGCGGTGACAAATCGAGCGGCAACTCGGCGGCCTGCTCTTCCGAGCGGAGTTGTAGGACGATCTGCCTGGTCGTCACTGGGACGTCAAATTCGACGGTGCCTTCTTTCATCCGATGAGGATCCACCGAGTCATGCAGGTGAGTTGTTGGGGCTCTCGGAACATCGTCGATGAGCAGGCGGAAATTCTGATCATCGAGGTCGGTCGTCAATGGCCCTTCGCTCGCCATTCGCACGGTCACTCTGAGTGAGAGGGTGTCCAGCCGTGCGCGAGTCAGCTGCGCAGCAACCACTTTATATACGCAGGTAGCTCGATGGTCTTTCAAATGGGCTTCCTGCCCTGCGCGAAGTTCAATGGGGAACTTAATTTTGCTTATATGAGCCGCTTGCGCCTGAGATAACAGAGACACCGGCAACGGGCTTGTTTTCGTCAGATCGATCGGCATCTCGGCCACGTCGCTTCCGGCCCGAAGTTGCAGCATGAGTTGCTGTGCGTCCGACGGAACCGCGAATGTGATGGTGCCTTCCTTTGCACTGTGAGAATCAACGGATTCGTGTAGGTTGCTCGTGGCGGCTCGCGGAACGCCATCGACCAACAGGGAAAAGTTGCTATCCCCGAAACCGGCCGTCAGCGCCCCCTCGTTCGTCGCCCGTACGGTCACTCTGAGCGAGACCGTATCCTTCCATGCGGGATCCACCTGGACACCGAGCACTTTGTAGACCCACGACGTACGGCTGTCTTTCAGGCGGGCATCCTCACCGATTCGGAGAGGGATCAGGTGTGAAGCCGCAGTTGGTACGATAGTCGACGACGGATTGGGCTGTGGTTGATTGCCTGAATGGCCTGATGGGGTAGTGGTGGAAGGTGTTGCAAGAGTCGGGTGCGGAGCATAGACAGAGGTAATCGCCCAGACAACGAGCATAGCGGCCATGGCAAGCACCCCGATCATCACCGGAGTGGATCGCCAGAGCGCATCTGTGGGAAGAGGCCACGGTTTCCCCAGCGTGGGCGGAAACGCGTTGATAAGTTCCTTCACGTCAAAGTTCCATCGTTTGTCGGTCAACTCATGGGCTTGACGCTGGGCCAACGGATCGAGCTCATCGGGGAGCACATCCATCGTGGGGACCGACGCTCCACCCACGAGGACGGGGATGACCCGGATCTTTCGTTTAAGTGCTGCCGCAACTTCCGCGCGAACCCAATCGTTGGGGTCCTCAAGGCGAGGCTTCCCCGACTTATCGGTAGCAGTTGCCCACTTTGGCCCGATGATGGCCAGCAGGACATCACAGGAACTTACGGCGCTCTGCAGGGCTTCGGTGAAATCGATTCCCGGGGCGATTGTATCAATATCCATGAAAATAGATTTGGATCCAAATTGTGCTTTGAGGTGTTCGGACAGGCGACCGGTCCAGCCAGCGCTGTCTTCACGTCGATAGCTGATAAAGATGCCACCCATGGTCCACCTCGTCCGATAGGGTTGTGTCTGGCCATTTCATAATGCAGGAGTAATACCAGGCGAGCGATGTAGCACTATGCAACACACTCGCCTTGGTACGGGATACCATTTGAATTCGTGGACTGATCTCTTGAAGATTATGTGGAATCCTCGCGATAGAATCCGAAACGGTGAGGATCGTCGGTTAGTGGGGGCCACCTCATTCCCACTGTGCTCAGCACCAACAGCCCGTACCCATTTCGATACAGGGCTGTATCCGATTTGATCCTCAGGCCAGTTCCCGCATCTCAGCGTACGGACTCTCTCTTGCCTATCGGATCTGGGTAACGATTTCGAAATCCTGTATTCTTCCACCTGTAGTTTGACCTATGGCTGGCCTCGAGTCAGAACCATTAGCGGGATTGTGAGCGGCAGGATGCTTGCTTGGACCCGTAGTCGATGTGTGCGAATAAGAAAGCAAGTCAAGGCACGACGATACAGGAGAAGTCGCAAGACATTTGAGCAAGGGAGGATAAGATGACGCTTGGCGAACGTATTCAAGCACCGGGACCCAAAAAGATTCTCGCCCTCGATGGCGGCGGCATTCGGGGAATGATGACCATCGAAGTCCTGGCGGAGATTGAGGACCGCTTACGGCAGCAATTCAAGAAGGGGGCTGCGTTTCGATTAGCGCATTTCTTTGATTTCGTCGCCGGGACGAGCACCGGGGCGATCATTGCGGCCTGCGTATTGTCCGGAATGGCGGTGTCGGAGATTCGTGAGTTCTATGAGAACAGCGGCGAACAAATGTTCGACAAAGTGTTTCGGCTGAATGTCTTTAAGCGGTTTCGGACAAAGTATGGGGATCAAAAGCTTTCAGAGAAGTTACAAACAGTGTTCGGCAAGGACACGATGCTCGGGCACGACAAGCTCCAGACTGTCCTCATGATGGTCATGCGGAACGCCACGACCGATTCGCCTTGGCCGGTTTCGAACAATCCCTTTGCGAAGTATAACCAGCGCGACCGGAAGGACTGCAATCTTAATCTTCCTCTGTGGCAACTCATTCGCGCCAGCACGGCGGCGCCGGTTTTCTTCCCTCCGGAAGTGGTGACATTCGCCCCTGGAACGCTGAACGAGTATGAGTTCATCTTCGTCGACGGTGGCATCACCATGTACAACAATCCCGCGTTCCAGGCCTTTCTGATGGCAACGGTCGAGCCATACAAGATGGGATGGGCGACCGGTGAAGATCAGCTGTTGGTGGTCTCGGTCGGTACCGGCACGAGCCCCAAAGCGAATGCGGATCTGGCCCCGGATGAGATGAATCTCGTCTACAACGCGAGCTCCCTGCCTTCCGCGTTGATGTATGCCTCGCTCAATGAACAGGATTTACTTTGTCGTGTTTTCGGCAAGTGTTTAGCCGGCGACCCTCTCGATCGTGAAATCGGAGATTTAATGACGGCGAAGGGACCGGTGGGGCCGAACAAACTCTTCACCTACGTTCGGTACAACGCAGAGTTATCTGAAGAGGGATTGGCACAGTTGGGATTGTCCGGCATCAAGCCGGGAGACGTGCAGCAGCTCGACTCGACGGCTCACATCAAGGAATTACAGCAGGTCGGTCAGGCGGTGGCCAAGCAGGTGAAGGCAGAGCATTTTTCTCACTTTGTGTAAGATCTTCCTGGTGCGGGGCGGGAAACCACCCCGCACCAGGAAAAAAGATCACTTCGCTGGGGCTTGGGCTACCTCCAGCACTTTGACATCGAAGTGCAGCGTCTTGCCGGCCAGCGGATGGTTGAAGTCCAACACGACCGTGT
>CAZAKX010000041.1:0-22818 GCA_964485915.1 uncultured Nitrospira sp.
TCCAGATTGCCTATTTTACGGAGGAATCTTCTGGATTGGACGCACGAGATCGCAAGCTGTTAGCCGCCTTTATCTCCCACCTTCGATCTCAACGGGATGCCGTGCAACAGATGGTTCTAAGCGAACTCTCCAGCGCCCGATACCTCGAGCTCATCAAGCGATTACAACAAGCCGCGCACGACCCTGCAGTCGTCGAGTCTCCATTGACTGTGCGCCAGCTCGCTATGCGGCCCTTCAAGAAATTGCGCAAGGCGATCAGGGGGCTGAGAACCTCGCCCTCGGATGTCGCGCTTCACAAAATCAGAATCAAAACCAAACGCGCCCGCTATGCCGCCGAATTGGCTCGCGTCTCAGGAGGCAAACCAGCCGTCCGTTTCATCAAGGCCGCTCGTGCACTCCAAGATCTGTTGGGGATCCACCAAGATGCGATTCAAGCTGAACGCCATGTCCGGCAATTCCTCAAATACTCGACCAACGTCCGCTCCGGATTTGTCGCAGGACGCATGGTTGAACGCCAACGTCAACGATGCCAAGACGTCCGCAAGGGCATGAAGTCCCTGTTCAAGACCTTGCTGAAACGGGGAAAGAGAGCCTGGGGATGAATAGAAACATGACTTTGGGCAGAATATGTATAACTAAATACTAAAGGGTGAGGCTCTTTCTTCAAGAGCCTTTTGGTTAGAACCGACGCAAGAGTTCCACGCAGCCCCGTACTGTGAGAAATAAGCACGCCACCAACCCCACTGAACAGCTCACAACAATCTGTATTTTGTTTCTTTGAAATTCTTTTTCATCATCCCCAACTCGCTTCCCCCAAGCTTTGGCCATGTCCACTAATCGCCGTGCTTCTTGGTCACTGAAATAGATGAAATAGACGCAGAGACCATCGAGGACTAGGGACGCAATGGTATACCCGACTAACTGATCGGTAGGAAGAGCTAGGGGTGATGAAAAATCGAATAGTCTCTGCATGGTTTGTTTATGGCCCACTCCCTGAGGTATACCCTATTCCGATAGACATGAAAGTTCCGACGATGGCAGGAATTGGACCACCAACTAACGCAATGGCAAACCCACCAAGACCGCCCCCCACTGCACCAGTCGTTTACTGATTATTCGTACGTAGCTGGCGGATGCGAGCGCGGGAGGCAGATTGGTGCGCGCGAAGGTGCCGCCCGTCTTGATCCGATTGCCCGCGGCTTCATAGGTGTAGGTCAGATCGCCGAACGTCGTGGTGCCCGGCTGTACATCAGGTTCGTGAGCTCTGAAGCAGCGCAGGCAACAATCTGCTAAATGCCCCCTTCGTTAAGGAACCAGGACATGGGCACATACAATCACCGTGGCAGCAAGGAGACTAATAGCTATGAACATTGAATAGATTAGCCCCCCTCGCGATTGAATCTTCTTGAATTCACTCTCGAACGTTGACGTGGATTCCCACCAGTATCGAGTCGATTCCACTTCCCTTCGCGCCGCTTCATCCAGTCTTGTTAGAAACCAAATCCATACGCCAGCAAGAACAACGAACCCCCCGGCAGTCCAGAGAGAAAATCTCTCTGCAACCCTACTTAGATAGTCCACACCACCCCTATCAAGGTCCAATAGCCCCAATGACTGTAGAGAACGCAACCCCCGTCAATGCACCGAAGACTGGGCCACCCGGGACCAAGTTGCCGATAGCTCCTCCCGCTGCAGCTGTCAGTCCTCCGGAGATACCACCTGTCAGAGCAGCGAGTCTAAGGTTCTGAGCGCTACCGAAGGAGCGGAAGTGCAGAGAAAAGGGCGACGCAGAGAGAGGTAATTGTACAGGCCGTGTAAAAGAGGCGCACTCCTCTTCGATATTTCTCAATTTCTTTCTCGTAGGTGGACTTCGTTTCCCATAGGTGCCTGCGCCCTTCAACAATCCTTCGTGCCTCTTGATCAACTCTTGTGAGAAACCAGATCGATACCCCTGCAAAGATAAGCGAGCCAATAATGTTCCATATTGGTTTCAAATCTGCCAAATCGGTCCTCAGTTATGTGCCTTATTCCATAGACCCACACAGCGACTGATAGAACCAGGCAAGCCGAACCAGAATGCGTTCATCGAGTCATTCAATGGACGCTTCCGTGATGAGTGCCTCAACGAGCAGTGGTTTCTGAATCTCGCTCATGCCCAAGCCCTCATTGAGGCATGGCGGCGTGAGTACAACGAAGAACGACCGAAGAAAGCGTTGGGTGGGCTGGCACCCGCTGTCTATGCGCGGCAATTGGCTCGTAAATCAGCTACAGTAGTTCCTGGACTCTAACTGTGACTGCTACTCAGGATGGTGGGACATCGTGCCTTATCGATAAATAAGTCGATTCTAGCCGATCGACCATTCCGCGCTTCATAGTACGCATTCCTCACATTGGTCATTGTGCTGCCAGATTTGACCATTTCTCTACGTCGTTGACAAGAAAGCGCGTCAGAATTGGTCAGCACAATCTCCGCAAGTTCTCGATGATATTCTTGAGGAACAGAATTCAAGAGGAACTGTGTAATCCTGACGGCATCGATGCGGGGAACATAGTTTTTATAGACTTCTACAACCTGAATGGACATTCTCAATCATGTGGTTCCATACAGGTTAGAACCGACGCAAGAGTTCAACACAAGCCCGTACTGTTAGGAACAGGCCCACCGCCAGGGCCACAGAATATGTGACACCGACCCGCATTTTGAGGCTTTGCAATTCCTTTGCATCATCTTCCACTCGTTTCCCCCAAAGCTTAGCCAAGTCCACTAATCGCTGTGCTTCTTTATCCTGGTTATAAATGAAATAGGCGCAGAAACATGTAAGAAACAGGGTCACAACGGCCCCCACGACTAACTGACCGGTTGGAAGGGCTAGGGGTGATGAAAAATCGAATAGCCTATGCACGTTTGTTTATGGCCCACTCCCTGAGGCATACCCTATACCGATAGACATGAAAGTTCCGACGATGGCAGGAATTGGGCCACCAACTAACCCAGTAGCAAACCCAGTAAGAGCTCCCCCCACCGCACCAGTCCCCATATTTCCTCCTCCAGCACCAGCGGTCGCTGCTCCAGAGAGAGTGCCAAGATAACCGCCCAAGAGTGCCGTTCCTGGTGTCGCACCAAGAACGGTGATTAAAGGACCCAAATTACATCCAATAAGGCCTCCCACTATGGCACCTTGAATAGGTTTCTTGGCACCTATATAACCGCTCACGGCGCCTAAGGCACAACCAAGCACGACAGCTGGTACAATTTGCCCATTTGGGTCAGTTCTCAGAATAGGGTTATTACCCACATAGCCATAGAGATTCACATCCCCACCGAGAAACCCGATTGGATCCTCCGCGATGAACCGCTGCAACCGCGGCTGATAATAGCGCGCCCGATAGTAATATAACCCCGTCCCATCATCTTCCCGCCCGGTGTACTTATAGCTGTTCGTACTCGCGGCTCCCGTCTGCGTCGTGACGCCAAACGGTTCATAGGTGTACTGGGTCTGGAGCGCGCCGCTGCTGTCGGCCAACGCGACGGTCGAGCTGAGGGCGTCCGGCAACAATGCTCGAACTCCCACGCTATCTGTTCGCGTGAAGAATTCATCGATGCCGAGCCCAGTAAGGAGATTCGCCGTCACCGTCCCGCCATTCTTCTCTTGGACGGGGTTGAGCCCGTCGTAGAGAAAATTCGTTGTGGTGCCGTTGATCGTCTTGCCGGTTCGTCGGCCGAAGGAGTCATAGGTCAAGCTCGCGGTGAGACCCGATCTACTGATGCCCGTCAGCTGGTTCCTGGCATTCCATGTATAGGTGGTGGTGACTCCAGCCTCGGTGCTGGTGGCCAGGTTGCCATTTAAGTCGTAGGTCTCAGTGGTGGTGCCGAATGTGGTCTGTTGGTTGTTCGCATTGTAGCTGGCGGAGGCGAGTGCGGGAGGTAGGTTCGTGCGCGCGAACGTGCCACCCGTTTTGATCCGATTGCCCGCGGCTTCATAGTTGTAGGTGAGATCGCCGAGCGTCGTGGTGCCTTGCTTGTACGTCACACTCGTCAGTTCCGAGGCCGCATTATAAGCATAGGTGAGACTGTTCGTGTTGGGCAACGTGAGGCTGGTGCGCCGCCCGGCGATATCATACCCCATCGTGACAGTACTCGTGCCCTGCTGCACTTGGGTGAGGCGGTTGGCGTTGTCATAGGTGTAGGTCACTTGTGTTTGGCCTGCAACCGTCATGCTGGTACGGCGCGAAGCCGTATCATATGTATAGTCCACCTGCCCCTGCGGCGTGACTTCTTGGGTGAGGCGGTCGAGCCCATCATAGGTGCGGGTGATCGTGGCCGTGACGACATTGCTGGCATCTTTCTCTTGCACCTGGGTGATCCGATTGCCCGCATCGTACGTGTAGTTCGTACTCGTCCCATCTTGGAACGTGGCCTTCGTCCGCCGATTCAGGACATCATAGGTGTAGGTCGTGACCTGGCTCTTCCGATCCGTCACCGTGGCAATGTTGCCATTGTTGTCGTAGGTATAGGTCTCGGTGTTCAGCAACGCATCCTTTCGGGTAGCCAGCCGATCCATATTGTTGTAGGTGTAGGTCGTCACCTGACTCTTGGGATCCGAGAGGGTCAACAGATTGCTATTGGCATCGTACGTGAGTTGGGTCTGACCATTCAGAGTGTCGGTGAGCTCCGTAACACGGTTCAAGGCATCCAGCTCGTACTGCACCTGGTCCTGATTCGGATCGGTGAGGGCGAGCAGTCGCCCCACGGCATCGACAAACCGGGTCGAGGTCCGATTGAGGGGATCGGTCAGGGCCGTGAGATCGCCCTGCGTATAGGTGAGCGTGGCCATATTGTTCAGCGGATCTTTGATCGTGAGAGGCTGGCCCTGCGGATTCACGGTGAGCGTCGTGATTTGACTGAGCGCATTCGTGATCGTGGTCAGATTGCCCTTCGTGTCATACCCGAAGGTCGTGGTATGGCTCAGGGGATCGGTGACCGTGGCCAGCTGACTGTAGGTCAACTCATACGTGAACGTGGTGGTTACCGCATTGGCCGTGTCGGCGAGTCGCGTCACCGTAAGCATATTGCCCTTGCTGTCATAGGTGTAGGCCGTCTTGCGGCTGAGCGCATCCGTCACGCTCAGGATCAGATTGGTTCCCGCTTGTCGCACATAGGTAAGGGTTTGGGCCTCGGACTGGCCGAAGGCTGCGGTATCGGTCAGCGCATAGCCGCCGCTGTTGAAGGTGACCCGTCGCACGATCCCCCGTGGGTCCGTGACATCCGTTTGCGTCACGTTGCCGCTGCCATCCAGCGTATAGGCAAATTGGAACGTGGTGCTGTCCGCTTGCGTCTGCGTGGCCACCCGGCCATTGGCATCGTAGGTATTCGTGAGATAGACCACGTTCTTCGGATCTTTAAGGGTCAACATCCGATGCGAGGCGTCGTACGTATACTCGGTCACACCCCCCACCGCATCGGTGACCTTCCACAGCCGTCCACTGGCATCATACGTATAGCCGACGGTGCGTCCCGCGTTGTCCATCGCTTGGGTGATCCGGTTACTCGCATCATACGTGAATTGCACAAACTTGCCGGAAGGACTCACCACGGCCTGCAGTCGGCCCAGGGCATCCCGCACCATTGTCATGCGATTCCCGTTACGATCCTCAATTTCCATGAGGAGCAGCTGGGCGTAGGTCGGGATGGCCGAGAAGCGATAGGTCGTGCCGTCTTTGTGTGTGAGGCGCCAGAGCTGGCGTGCGGCATCCCAATTCAGCGTAGCTCCGAGCGAGGGGGTCGGCGAGGTTTGATTGACTAAGGACGCCGTGAAACAGTCAGTCCCGCTCGTCCGCGTGTAGGTCTCACGGGCGCCGTCCGGCAGAATCAGTTGCATGACGCTGCAATAGTCATCCCACGTGAGCCAGTTCTCATAAGGATGCGTCGCTCCAATGCCAAAGGCCCGGGAGTCTGGATCATTCTGCCGATAGGTCCGGGTGAGGGTGATGGGGATCAGATCGGGGGTCGCCAGGTCGATCTGTTCCATGATGAAGAGCCCCGTCCCCAGTTCGACCGGATCGCCACCGTTCTTTTTGTCGCCGTTGCCTGCCTGCTGAGTGGGTGGGCCTGGAGCCCACCATGGGGGATTGGGATTGCCGACAAGATGGGCGGCTTGATCCCAGATATCAATCCGCCCGCCGTTGGCCGCATCCGACCAGGCGCAGGAGAACGGTGGGGGATTCGGGGAGACCGTGTTGACAATGACTTGCCCGTTCAGATTGTAGGCGAGCATCGAAAAAAATGACCCGACGCTCGGGAGGGCCTCGACGGATGAGGAACAGTCACTGATCGATCCCCCAATGCTCGTCCATCCTGAGGGAATGCTAGATGTATACGGCGTGGCTCGCTTAAACCAGGCCACCGCGTCATAACTGGCATTGCAGCCGGTGGCCACGGCGACCGTGTGAGTCCCGGTCTTGCCGCCAGAGATATTGATGGTCCCGATTCCACAGTTGGGCAAGAGCAGCCCGCCTCCGATAGCGCTGCTATTCACGCTCCCTCCGGTGCTCGCCCAACTCAGGGACGGACCGATCCATCCACCCAGCACACCCACCACCATCACCATCATGGAGGAGAGCAGTCGTTGCATGTTCATGGGCTCGTCACCTGCAGATTGAGGCTCCCGGTGGCCGTCGTTTGTGGATTGAGCGTGATGGTGTAGGTGCCGGTGGTGGCGAGGGTCACCGTAGGGAGATTGAAGCTCGCCGCTGAACTCCCCGCACTGGTTTGAACAGCACCCGTTGGCGTGTACAGCGCCACCGAGACACTCCCCAGCGTATTCCCGGTGATCTTCACCGTCACCTGTTGACTGGCGGTGCCAGTGAATGTGATCCGGGCATTCTGTCCCGCGCGGCTAATTGTGACCGGCGTCGCCGCAGCATTGATGGTCCTGGTACCGGTAACCTCGGTCGAGAGAGTGAGCGTGATATTGCCGGTGTACTGCACGGCGGGATTAACCGTGACCATATAGGTCCCCGTGGTCGTGAGCGCCGTGGGGGCGTCGAGACTGCCGCCGGTGGTTCCGACCGACGCGGACCACCAGCTGGTGCCATCGGGTTTCCACAACGTGACGGTGGATGAGGTGATCGTGACTGCTGTCAGGCCCAGACTCACCCATTGTCCTGTGGTCCCGGTAAAGGTGTACCGCCCATTCCGTCCGATTGGGGTGAGGGTTGCGACGGTCGCGGCTCCGTTCAAGTTCAGGGTGCCGGAGAGATAGGACATGAGTTTAAGGGTGATGTTCCCTGTATTCGTCCCAGCAGGATCAACCACAATCGTGTAGGTCCCGGTCGTGGGGAGTGTGCTCGGTGGTTCGAGTCCCCCGCCAGCGGTTCCCACCGTGGTTGAGGCGAGCTGAGTCCCATCAGGCTTGAGGAGCGTCACGGTGCTGGAGGCAATCGTCACCGGCGTGAGGCCGAGACTGAGCCATTGTCCGCTCGTCCCGCTGAATGTATAGCGTGCGGTACGCCCCGCCTTCGTGAGACTCACCAGCACGGTGGCGCCATCCAGAGTGATCGTCCCCGTCACGGGCGAGGTGAGCGTCAGCGTCATGTTGCCGGTCGCCAAACCTGTTGGGTCCACAACAATCGTGTAGGTGCCGGTGGTGGGCAAGGCCGTTGTTGGATCAAGACTGCCGCCACCCGTGCCAATTGTAGTGGAGACCAACGTGGTCCCATCCGGTTTCAGCAATGAGACGGCGCTGGAACTGATCGTGACCGCAGTGAGGCCAAGATTGACCCATTGCCCGGCGGTCCCACTGAACGTGTAGCGCGCCCGCTGACCGGGGACGGTCAGAGTCGGCGTGACGGTGGCTCCGTCGATCGTGATGGTCCCTGTGACATCCGGCGTCCCGTACAGCGTGAGGGTCATGTTGCCGGTATACGTCCCGGACGGATCAACCAGAATGGCATAGGTACCCGTGACTGGGAGGACTTGGCTATCGAGGGCCCCACCTGACGTACTGATACTGGTCGGTGCGATGAAGACGCTCCCATCCGGTTTGTACATCGAGACATTCGATTGGGGGATCGTGACACTGGTCATTCCCAGACTGACGGTTTGTCCGGCTGTGCCGGTAAAGGAATAGCGCGCGTTCTGTCCGACCCGGCTGATGGTGATCGGCACGGCCGCGCTACCGATCGTGATGGTGCCGGTCTGTTCAGCGGACAGGGTGAGCGTCATGCTCCCCGTGTAGGTACTCGCGGGATCGATGACGATCGTGTAGGTCCCGGTGACCGGCAGGACCGGAGAATCTAAGGCGCCTCCCCCACTGCCATACGTGCCATACCACAGCAGGGTGCCATTCGGTTGGTAGAAAGACACGGTGCTGGAGGGAATGGAGACACTGGTCATCCCCAGATTGACACGTTGTCCTGCCACGCCGTCGAAGACGACCAGCCCAACCTTATTCGCGGTGTTGATCGTCGCGGTGAGCGAGCTCCCGCCGACCACGATGCGTCCGGTGAATTGCACATCGGCTGCCGCCACACCAGCGGGCGTTACGAAAAATTCGTTTGCGCTTAGCACACTCCCATTGAGCGTGGCCACGCCGATCGGACCGGATTGGGCCCCGATGGGGACGGTAACGCTCAGCGAGGTGGCCGAGGCCGTGCTCACGACGGCATAGGTCGGGCTAAACGTCACCTTGTTCTTGGTCGGCGTCGTGTTGTAGTTCGTCCCTGTGATTGTCACGACCGTCCCCGGGGGTCCAATCGCGGGTGAAACGGTGGTGATCGTGGGAGCCGGGCTGGTGCCAACGGTAAAGGAGGCGGCGCTGGTCGCGGTGTTGGCCCCAACGGTCACACTGATCGAGCCGGTGGTCGCGCTGCTCGGCACAGTGGCGGTCAAGATGGTGGTCGAGGCCGTGAGCACGGTCGCGGTCGTACCGTTGAACTTCACTGTATTGGAGGCTGGGGTTGCACTGAACCCCGTCCCGTAGATGGTGATAGTGGTCCCCACTGGTCCGGTGCCCGGCGTGAACTGCAGCACGGCTAGCGTGGTCGAGGCTTGCCGGGTGATGCCGGTCAGATTCCCGATGCTGTCATAGGCATAGATCGCGGTGTCACTCGCGGGATCGATGACGGCGCGCAGGCGGCCCGCGTCGTCGTACACATAGCTGATATCGGCGGCAGGGCTAGCGACTCCCATGAAGGCTAGGGCACACGCCGTGGTGAGAATGCCGATTCGAGAAATGAACCACTGGTACAGGCAAGACAGAATCGCGTTCATCACGCTACCTATCGACGATGAAGACATTGCTTACATGGTGGACACTACGCCCATTGAGGCGTTGTGCAATCCCCGAAGATGGCCCTATTCAGGGGGGGGGTACGTCTGGCCCTTGAAATGACAATCAGTCGTAAAACTAATTGCGAGAACGTTCGTTCGAGAAGAGCGGCTACTTCACTTTCGACAATTCGGCAGGAATTCTGATCTCTTGTCCGTCTTGTAGATTGACGACGAACACCGACATGGCGTTGGGGTCGAACTGTTCATAGGCAAAGACGGCGGTGAACCGGGATCGGAAGGCCGGGCCGTTGCCTTCGTTCTTTCGTCCCCGCTCAGCTTTACCGATGTCGATCGCCTTGGTGCGTTTCGACTCTTGGTGGAGCTCGATCAAGGCCCCTTCGGCGAAATACTCGTCATCGCCGCACAACTGCACTTCGATCTCCATGTTGGGCATGTCCATCACCTTCTGGATAAACTCCTCGGGCATACGGACGTCCATCTTTCGCTTCTTTGACTCCGCCGCTTCTTGCCGACCAAACGCTTCCAACCGGTAGTGTTTGGTGCGCAGAATGGCGCTCGCACCGCAGGGCTCCTTCTCCGGATCGGCGCCCACACGACTCGCTAAGGATGCCTGCTGTAGGACTTTCCTCACATCTTCCGGAGAATTGGCTTTTTCCATCGGCACTCGACCGGCCTCGAGCGCCTTATGCGCGTCTTCCGACGACAAATTGACCTCGATCGCCCAGGCGGCGCTCTGCCCGATTGCCAGAGTTCCGATCAGTCCCACTGCCAACGTGATTTGATTACGAAGAATCATCCCTTCCCTCTCTCGTGCACTGCCAGACAAGGTTGTCCCGAACGCGAAAAACGAGGCGGCTGAAGGCATCGAAGTATTGTAGGGGAACAGACAAACCGTTGCAATCACACCGCGAAGCGATTCCAATTCGCGTAAGGACGTCGCTGGTAGAGCTCTTCGACATGCAGGGGAACGGAATACCCGGCCAACCCAAGCAAGCGTGCCACGAGCTTGAGCGGGAGCCCCACCGCGGTCGTATAGTCGCCATCGATGCGATCCACCAGATCCCCGCCAAGCCCCTGAATCGCATAGGCCCCCGCCTTCCCCAACGATTCTTGCGAGGCAAGATATCGGGCATAGAGGTTCTCACGATCAGGTTTCATGTCTACCTTTGCAGTATCACTCTCGACGAACTCCAGCTCTCGCCCACGGCTGCACAGAGCCACGGCTGTATGGACGTGGTGTGAGCAGCCGGCCAGGCGTGCGAGCATGATGCGTGCATCCTCAAGATCGACTGGTTTTCCCAAGAGCCGACCGTCGAGCTCAATGACCGTGTCGCTGCCAAGCACCAATCCATCTGGTGATTGCGCCACGACTGCTCGCGCCTTTTCAAGAGCGAATCGTCTGACCTGTTCACTGGGTGGCAACTCAGGCATCGGTTGTTCATGGACATTCGGCGGGATAACCTGAAAAGACAGGCCCAACAGCGCCAACAGCTCTTGGCGACGCGGCGAACTTGATGCCAGAATTAGCTGCATCGTGATGCCAAGAGGCTCATGTCATCGGTCGCTTCAGATGGTGGAAACTCCTCCCTATCTGCCTCCTGTATCCGCTCCTTGAAGTCCGTGAGCACCTGATTCAGCTCATCGACCGAAGAGACGCGCACCATTTGCGCGCGAAGCGAGGCGGCATGCGGAAAGCCTTTGCAATACCAGGCTAAATGCTTTCGCATCCGATGGAATTGTTTTTGACCAAAGAGAGCCTGGAACTGCTGCGCATGGTCCACCAGAACAGCGAAGCGCTCTTCCTGCGACACTGCAAGATCAAGATCCGTGGGACTTCCGATCGCACACGATTCACACGCTTGCTGCCGCACCTGTTCCTTCGCGTGAAAAAACCATGGTGCGCCCAGAGCGGCGCGCCCCACTAACACGCCGTCCACGCCTGTCTCGCGGACGCGCAAGACGATGTCCGACGGGCATTGGATATCGCCGTTCCCCAGCAGTAACGCCCCTGATCGCTTCGCCATCGCGGCTGCGCGTGTAATGGCCGACCAGTCCGCAGACCCTCGATACATCTGCTTGAGCGTCCGTCCATGAAGGGAGATCACGGTCGGCTGTTCTTTCAGCAGCTCTTCAAGCCACGATTCGACCGCGACCTCGTCATAGCCGACTCTGGTTTTCACAGAAAGAGGCAACTGGCGCCGTAAAGTTGGAGTGACGTTGCCGCGCCGGCCATTCAGACGGTGGAACGCGTCGATGCGAGCCTGTTTAAATCCGGCTTCTTGGAGAGTTTGTCCTTGTACCCAATCATTGATACCGCGCCTGGCCGCCTGTATGAGAGAGCGAGCCAGTTCGGGGGTGCGGATCAGTCCGGCACCCGATCCGGAGGAAGCGACGCTCTTCGATGGGCACCCCATGTTAATGTCCAATCCATCAAATCCTAGTTCACATACGGCATGGGCCGCCTGGTAGAAGAGATCCGGGTCCTTTCCATAGAGTTGGGCAACAATCGGACGCTCGACTTCGCTGTAGAGGAGCGTCTCCAGCTGGATCTCAGGCCCACGGCAGACATCATGCACATGAGTAAATTCTGTAAAGGTGACATCCGGCTTCCCTTGGCTCGCGATCACCGATCGAAAGCAGGCGTCGGTGACACCGTCCATCGGTGACAGCCCAATGATTGGGCGTGGAAGGTTGAGCCAGAAATTCATCTCACTGGACCTGCGCGACAACGGGTGATTCGTTGACCGATCGATAGGCAAGCCGAAGCTCTCCAGCTTCTCGCTCCACCGTACTCTGCAGTTCTGGAGCAACCTCACGGACAAACTCCACAAACCGGTCGACTTTCAGCAAAAAGAAATCATACGCTTCGGAAAGGGGCCGTGGCTCACGAAACCAGAAGGTGACAAATCCATCGAGGGACACTCCTGTCTCTTTGAGCCGACGACAGGACTCTACGAACATATCCTCCAACTCACCTCCCCAATGGAGAATCTCATACGGGAGATAGCTGCCTCGATAGCGGCCCAACTCTTCTCCGTACGCCCAAGGTTGTTTCCATTCCGGCCCCACCGGCTCGGCCTTGCCTGTTAGGACACGTACATACTGATCGTAGGCGTCGCTCAAGTCATGCCCGGTTCTTGTTGAACTCTGGCCCTCATGCAATGAGCCGGCTTCGATAGTGAGCGAGCTCTTGTCGGCCATCGATGTACAATTAAACACTGATGCGTAGCATCGTGAGAACTCGGCGAATTCCTCGACGATCAATCCAACAGGTTTCGTGTCGACCTCCAACGCGAGCCCTTTCAGACTGATCAGCCGTGGATGATTCAGGATCTGATCGAGCATTTCGAACAAGACGGGAGGGATGGGGGCTTCATGCGCATCGATCCATGCAGGAAGGACGTTTTCATTCGTGTGGCCTGCGGGGATTGAGAAGTGGGGTTCGGTTGAAACGTGAACGGCCAGACCTGCAATATGAATTTCAACAACCCGCTCCATGGGGAATTCATCGAGAAACGCGCTCACGAATTTCCAGAGCGACTGAGCTCGAGCAGCCCTCGAGTAGCGAAAGACCGTCCAGAGATGACCGACATCCAATACCAACCCACAAGACGACTGTTCGCAGATGATTCTAAAAAATGATGGAAGTGATAGGGCCCCGGCAACGAAATAGGTAAGCGGCGGCATTTCCAGCAACACCAACGGCGTGCTGCCATTGTCCAGCGCACATTGTTGATCGAGCAGACGTTGGATCTCTCTGATATTCTCGCTCACGATCTCTGCGCTTGACCGAGTGTAGAGCGGAGGGAGATAGGTTCCGAAGTAATGTCCGGCGAGCACCTTCGTCGCACACTCGTGATTCAACCAGGGACTCTGCAAGATGGAAAGATGCTCGACCGTTTCTCGGAGAGCCGCTTGAAAAGATCTCGTTTCCGTCACCTCTGGTTGGGTGACCCACAACCCTTCTCCGTGATAGGCTAGCAACTCGTCGCTAAGATCCTTCTTCATGTTTTTCAAGGCCATGGAGGTCGTACGGAAGACCTCCAGATAGCCGAACGAAAGGTGACGCTCCTGGAGAGCTCCCCGCAAGCTCGCAAGGTCAGGAGCATGGATATCGACGGAAAGGCCTAGTCCGTGCCTAGGAATCGCCTCGAGCCGGCGAAAGAACTCATGATGGAACCACCCTCGAATTGTCATCCTTCTCCCCATTCCGTCGGTCACAATTTTCGTCTAGTGTATGTCGTAAAACCATTGAATGACAAGCCTTTCCCCCCTTCGTGGGCTCAGCAGACCTTCTGCTATACTTGGCATACGTTGCGACGGCCAGGGGAGCAAATTACTGGTGAAAAAGGACCTGGCTGAAGAATGTCGGACAAGGACGGTCAACAGCAAAAAGAGACGGAACAACAGGTCACTCTGGTCGCACACATGATGACACCCGGCGTCGTTCAGATTCCTGGAGATGTATCCGTCACCGAAGCGGCGTCTCTCTTGGAGCGCGAGCGGATGCCCTGTCTTCTCGTCAAAGACTCAGAGTCTCGTTTCGGACTCATGACACCGACGGATATCGTCAAAAAAGTGGTCGCCCAGGGGCTTGAACCGGATGATATTGAGGTCCGTGCGATCATGACACAGCCAGTCCAATTCATCGAATACGATCGGGCAATGGAGGACGCGTCGACCCTCATGATGTCCACCGGGATGCCGATCCTGATCGTCACCAAACAAGATCAGCCGGTCGGAGTCCTGACTGCACGAGACCTCGTACTATCGCCGAAGCGGTGCATGACCAGCATGGTTGCGACGATCAGCATCATGGATGGGGAGTCCCTGGGGACTGAACATCAGGTGACCATCACCCAACTCAGTCATGCCGGTGCTTCCGTGAAGTCTCCAGCCTTCCTCCTTTCAGGCACAAAAGTGATACTGAGTTTCTCCCTATCAGAAGCAATGAGTCCGCTGACGATACGAGGGACGGTCCTGAGCAATACTCTGGTCGAACAAGTCTCAGGCGCAACCCGCGTTGCCATCTCCACACCTCCTGGGATCGAGATCCAATTTACGGATCTCTCTCCGGCCGATCAGTCACGAATCAAAGCGTGGGTGCTGGCCAATCTTCCTAAGTCGTTCGACCCATCTTAAATTGGTCTAGATCGTCGCAATCTTTGACCAACCTCCGTTCCGCTGGTACAATTTCCTCACTCAACACAAGGACACCCATGTATACAACCGGAAAATCATCACAGAACCGCTCTCGCCCCGTCTTGTCACGCGACGAGATTCTTCATCAAATCAGCACGCTTCTGAATAGTCCGGAAGATGACTTGCATGCAGCACTCATGCGAGAACTTCTGATGGGGTTGTTGAAACTGAACGATGCACACCTCGACCTCCTGGATATAAAAATCGTCAATCGGGCCGTCAAAGAGCTGCGTCATGCCTTTGGCGTGTTTCATGGCTATCGTGATCGTCAGAAGGTCAGCATTTTTGGCTCGGCACGGACGCCGTCGGACGATCCTAATTATCGATTAGCCCACCAATTCGCTCATGCCATTGTGCAAGAAGGGTTCATGGTCATCACCGGAGGGGCGGATGGGATCATGCGCGCCGCTCAAGAAGGTGCCGGGCGGGAGAACAGCTTCGGCGTCAATATCATGCTGCCGTTTGAGCAAGGCCCGAACTCAACGATCGCCGATGACGAGAAACTGATCACCTTCAAATATTTTTTCACGCGAAAGCTGATGTTCCAAAAGGAAGCGAACGCCATTGCGCTCTTTCCTGGTGGCTTCGGCACGCACGACGAAGGCTTTGAGATCCTCACCTTGGCCCAGACCGGAAAGAGCGACCCTCAGCCCATCATTTGCCTACAGGCTCCTGGTTGCGACTACTGGAATGACTGGTCGGCGTTCGTGGTACGACAACTGTTAACGCGAAAATTGATCAATGAAGAAGACATGAGTCTCTTTGTCATCGTTGATTCTGCGGAAGCGGCGGTCAGCCACATTCTCCAATTCTATCGCCGATATCATTCTATCCGGTTTGTAGGACGACAGCTCGCCATGCGACTCAGACAAACCATCTCTGCGGAGCAACTTGAACAGATCCGAGAGCGATTCACGGATCTCCTTTCTGACGGCACATTCGAACTCCGTGGCCCTCTCGAGGAAGAACTCGATGAACCGACCTTGCGCGACCTGCCAAGACTCGTGTTCAACTTCAACCGACGCAGTGCCGGCCGACTTCGCCAATTGATCAGCCACCTCAACGGGCTGTAGTCGTCCCACTTCTTGACATAGACCAGAAAGATACCTTTTCGTCACGGCGTGGGCATGGTATCCTCTTCCATTGTTATGGATACTGTCTCGTCTGCTCCGCCATTTCATGGTTCTCCCGACATTGTCCTCTACCATGCGGACTGTTCCGATGGGTTTGGGGCCGCCTGGGCTCTCTGGAGGAAATTCCCGAGCGCGAGTTTTGTGGCCGTCAAACACGGACAGCCTCCTCCGCCTGACCTCAAAGATCGACGAGTTGTCATTGTCGACTTCAGCTATGGCCGACCCATTCTGGAAGCCATCGCCTCTGAAACTAAGGAACTCTTGATCCTAGACCACCATATCACGGCAGAGAGAACGCTGGAGGGCTTTCCGAACGCCTACTTCGATCAAACCAAGTCCGGTGCGGTTTTGGGTTGGGAGTGGGCACATGGTACTGCCGCGCCATGGTTGCTTCAATACATTCAAGACAAGGATCTCTGGACGTGGACCTTACCAGGAAGTCGGGAAATCAATGCCGCTCTGGCCTCCTATCCGTTTGATTTCACTGTGTGGGACCGTTTTACGCAAGCCTCCCTTGAACAAGAGGGCCGGGCCATCCTACGCTATGAACATGAGCTGGTCGGGAAGCTCGCGGCACAGGCCACAATGGTGGAATTCCAAGGCCTCGTCGTGCCCTCGGTACAAAGCGCGATCCTGACCAGCCAGATCGGCGAACGGCTCTCACCACATCACCCGTTTTGCATGATTTGGCATGATCGGGATGGTCGTCGCTATTTCAGCATGCGCTCCCGTGCCGATGGAACAGATGTCGGCTCCATCGCCGCCTCGTTCGGCGGGGGAGGCCATACCCACGCAGCGGGGTTTTCTGTTCCTCTACAGAATGATGGATCCCTACCAGCTGACCCCAGACTGCCACGTTTGGTTATGAATGGTCGCCTCATTCCCTAGCCTGGAACCATCGTGATTCCGCTTCACGACGATAACCCCACGAGACTGACTCCGGTCGTTACCATGACTTTCATCGGCATTTGTGTCGCCGTGTTTCTGTACCAAGTGAATCTTCCTCAGAGTCCGGGCGAACTCTTCGCGTTCCAATATGGTGCGATCCCTTCTGTCATCTTCGGTCAAGCCTCACTCCCGGACGAAGCCAGAGTCGCGTTTCCCGCCACCCTTACGCTCATAACGAGCATGTTTCTTCACGGAGGGTGGATGCACCTGTTAGGAAACATGCTCTATCTTTGGATTTTCGGGAATAACATCGAAGACGTGATGGGTCATGCAAAATTCGTCGTCT
Source organism: uncultured Nitrospira sp. (assembly GCA_964485915.1). Taxonomy (GTDB): domain Bacteria; phylum Nitrospirota; class Nitrospiria; order Nitrospirales; family Nitrospiraceae; genus Nitrospira_D. Next base: position 16,862 of record CAZAKX010000041.1, read on the forward strand.
TTTATGTGCTCTCCGGCATCCTCGCCGCACTCAGTCATGCGCTCACCGATCCTTCCTCTCACATTCCCATGGTCGGAGCCAGTGGAGCTATCTCCGCAGTGTTAGGCGCCTATCTGCTGCTATTTCCACGGGCTCACGTACTGGTCTTCCTACCCGGGCTTGGAATGACCCGAGTCCCGGCGGGAATTGTCCTTGGAATGTGGTTCATTACTCAACTGATCAGCGGCGGGATGAGTGTCGGCGCCACTGGAGGGGGCGTTGCCTTCTTTGCTCACATCGGAGGGTTTATCGCAGGCATGGTTCTGATCGGGTTCTTCAAGAGGAGAGACGTGAGATTTTTTGCTCCATCTCGATCAACGTGGCATGAGTAACGCCGAATGTTCCGTTCCGTCCATACCGCCTATGCAGCGTCCAACGTTTCTCTTACCTTTTCGATAAGACCAGATTGGCGGTAAGGATGTTGTAATACAAACCGCTGATTGATCCGATGGTGTTGAATCGTTTCGTCGTCGTAACCAGACACAAAAAGCGCCTTCATCTTGGGATGTTGATTTATGAGGCGGCGTGCCAGTTCACGGCCCCCGATCTCGGGCATGATCAACGGGCTCACCGTGAGATGAAGAATGCCGTTATACTGTTGCGTAAGCATCAGGGCTTCGACTGACGACGCGGCTTCCAGAACCCGATAGCGATGCCGTTGCAAGGCTGACAGCGCGAGCTTCCGCTCGATTTCATTCTCTTCCACGAGCAGAATGGTTTCATTTCCTTTGGCCGCCATGGCAGTTGAAATAATCTCCTCCCGTGTCCCCGTGGGTGAGGCAATAAGGAAGACCAGTCGGACGGTCGTTCCCTGCCCTGGTCGGCTATTGACGTCGAGTGCGCCTCCATTCTGTTTGACTATTCCATACACGGCTGTGAGGCCAAGGCCGATATTCGTTTCCTTCGTCGAAAAGAACGGCTCGAACATATACGTTTGAGTGTCCAGATTCATCCCGGTTCCAGTATCCGTGATCTCAATTACGACCTGTGGGTACTTCATGCCCCTCGGCAAAGATAGATTCGATTGTGACGCGTCTTCGAGTGTCTTCACATCAATCGACAAACGACCTCCATTCGGCATGGCATCTCGTGCGTTCACCACAAGGTGAAAAATGACGGTTTCTAATCCTTCTCGATCCACTTCGACGTACACCACCTGTTTTTGTGTATGGATAATCAGTTCAATACCTGAGGGTAGTAGACTCTTCATCATTTCGTGCAAGTCGGTCAATACCCCCTGAACGGAGACCCTATGACAAACCGGACGGTCTTCGAGATTGAGGGCGATCAACTGTGCCGTCAAGGTGGCGGCCCTTTCGCCGATCTTAAAAATCTCGTCGGCAGATGATCTGAGAGGATCGTTCGTCTGAAAACGCGACAACATGATGCCGGTCTGCTTTCCGATCCCCGTGAACAACGCTCCGAATTCTCCGGCTATCCTCGCCGCGACTCGGCCGACCGCTTCCATTTTCTGTGCTTCCTGAAGTCGTCGTTCCAGTCCTTGTCGGGCAATCCGGCCTTCGCGCAGCTCGGCGTTCGCCCTCGTGAGGTCCTCTTTGAGAGTTTTGATTCGGACCTCGAGTTGAGTCTTTGTGTTCGACAACTCATCCTCTATCCGTTTCAAGCCCTCCACGTCCTTCAGCAACGATGTTTTTTCCTCTTGCGCAATGGCCGTGTTTTCCAGGGCGACACCGTAGAACACCGCCATCACGAGAAGAATCGGAATCCCCAAGAGTTGCCCAGTGGCCATCGTGCCTGTTTGAAGAATGCCTTCATAGAGGACAACCGCGTACCCGACGCTCAATAAGAGAGAGAGCCCAAGCACGTGGCTCAACCGCCTGACGGATGCCGCCACAAGCACGAGAACAAAGTATGCAATATAGAGATCGGATCGTGCATTGCCCGAAAGATAAATAACGGAGGTGACGAGAACCGTATCGATTGCCACCAGGCCTGAGCTGAACCAAGCAGATGCCAGGACAGCCTTAGGCAACACCGCAATTGCGACCATGGCTAACCAGAATCCCATCACCAACGTGTTGCTTACGCCTCGACTGATGATTGAATGCACACCGAAAAGCAATTCATATGACAGGATTATGGTGACAAGGCCTTGAAGGACGAGGTAACGAGATCCCGGATCCGTGAGCAATTGATAGAGTCTGTTAGCCGCGAGGCCATGGCCGGTTTGCGCTGAGTCGTGGGACATTTTGTAGACCCTCCAGAAAGAACAGCATGTGAGGATAAGCAAATTACATACCCTCCCACTCGCTGTTAACCCGTTATTCTCCCACACGTTTCAGAGAGCTTTCGACCTTTAGCGAGCTGATGAGTGACAAAATCGAACGGCGCTGGTTAGAGAGCGGCCTGCCCACCGGACAGTCGGGGGATGAGTGCTAGGTGGGAACCAGTTAAACAGGCTTTCTCAGGGTCGCGATGAACTTCTGAGCCGTCGCAATTGCCATCTCCTTTTGCGGAGCTGTGAAAGTCACGTGACCCATTTTTCTGCCTGGACGAATCATCGGCTTGCCGTACAGATGAAGCACAGCTCCAGATGTCGAGTAGAGTGCGGAACAACCTGCTGCGGACATCACAGATTTGACATCTTCGCCGATAAGATTCACCATGACTGCGGGGCTCAGAAGTCTGACTTCTCCCAGAGGTAGTCCGCACGTCACTCGTACCTGTTGCTCAAATTGGGATACGGTGCAGACATCCACTGTATAGTGCCCGGAATTATGTGGCCGCGGAGCGATCTCATTGACGAGAAGATTTCCCCCTTCTGTGTGGAAGAGCTCTACACAGAACACCCCAACTCCCTGTAATGCCTCTACGGCTTGTAGCGCCAGTTCCTGGGCTTGTTCTGCTACACCTGCAGCAATGGATGCGGGCACGAGCGTGTCGCGTAAGATCCCCTGTTCATGCCGATTCTCGGCAACCGGATAGACTCTGCACTCCCCATTCTCATTGCGCACCACCAGAACGGAAAGCTCTCTGACGAATCGAACAAACTGTTCAACAATCCACCGCTGGCCGGATTTGGCCTGTTCAAGGATCGTTTCAACCAATTTCACATCGGAGGGGCTTCGAAGGATCCACTGCCCTTTTCCGTCATAACCACTCTTCGCGGTTTTACAGACAGCGGGAAGCCCAAGGCGGTCGACTGCGAGGTTCAGCTGGCCTGCAGATTCTACGGCGGCAAATGACGGGACCGAAAGTAGCCGAGACGACAAGAATTGTTTCTGTTCAATCCGATCTTGGAGAGTGCGAAGAACCGCGCTGGATGGTGTCATTCTGCAACGCTCTTCCAACCACCCACACAGCTCCGCCGGAACGTTCTCCCATTCCAAAGAAACGGCATGGACAAGACTCGCAAACTGTTCACGGCTGGTAAGGTCGGAAAAGGGTAAAGCGTACGAGTGGGCAGCTAGCTGATGGGCCGGGGCATCAGGATCCGGATCCCAGACGGCCACACGATAGCCCATTCGGCGTGCAGCGGCGGCAAACATCGCCCCCAACTGCCCGCCACCCAGCACACCGAGAATTGAGCCCGGCTCAAGGATTGGTGTGGTCACCGTCGGCGGCTCGCCTCCGCGGTCCCCTTGGCCTCAGGTGAATTGAGAACGCTTTCCGTTTGAGCCGTGCGATAGCTCGTAATTCGTTGGGCAATGTCCGCATCGCTTACGGCAAGAATCTGTGCCGCAAGAAGAGCCGCATTCTCAGCACCACCGATCGCGACCGTCGCAACCGGAATGCCCTTTGGCATCTGCACAATCGACAGCAAGGAATCGAGGCCACGCAGGTTTTCAGTTGGAATGGGGACTCCGATTACCGGCAGATGTGTCTTGGCTGCAAGCATGCCAGGGAGATGGGCCGCTCCTCCAGCCCCAGCAATGATGACTTTGATGCCTCGACCTGGCGCGGTGGCCGCGTATTCAAAAAGGCGGTCCGGCGTTCGATGAGCAGAGACGACTAGGAGTTCGTACGATATGTCGAGTTGGGCCAGAACGACCCCGGCTTTCTCTAAGATGGGAAAATCTGATTTGCTCCCTCCAAGCACACCGACAACCGGACTAAGAACCGGAGTTTTTTGCCTGACCTTTCTCGGTGATCCGCTGAGCCTCTCTCCGATCCTAGCCATTCTTGGCTTCCTCTCCTGCTTCCTGAGAAACGTGATCCCACTCGAAGACTCGGCTGCAAACATTAGCCGGTCTGTTCGTCGTGGTCAAGAAGAGTATGTACCGCAGGAATTAATAAAGGCTCTAGCGCAAGAAAGGACAGAGCACCACTTCGTACCGTACACTTACCTTATCATGTGCATGATGGTATATGTTCTTTCAGAACTGTGCGATCTGCCCCTAAACGAGAAGATGGCCCAGGAGGGGAACTCCTGAGCCATCTTCACAGGGGTGCGTTTATGCGCCGCACATTGGTGCGGGTGCAATTCGACTACTTGATGCCTTGTCCAGCTGACCTTGGAGCAAACATCTCAAAGATGCTTGGCTCCCGCTCCATATAATCCGGTGGGAAGAAGTTAAACCGCCGCCACAACTCGTACCAGAGAGGGACACGATTGAGGATCACCCACCCTAATACTCTCGTCCCTTGCCGCACCTGAGCTTGCTCCGGCCAGGGTTGAGGATCGTCCGGATCTGGCACGACCCAGAATCGGTAGTTCCCTTTTCCATCGTCGATCTGGTCGACCACCTTGATCACGCCTGAACGAGTACCAGCCATGAGCCCCGGCCAGGCCGGCAATGGAATGGCGGGCACTCCGAAGAACAGGATCTTAACCTTCCGCCCAGGACTCAAAAGAGGAGCATCCAATCCTTCTGCCACCATTTCGATCGCCGGATCGGAAGCAAGTGGAGAGATGGTGACCAGATTTTCGCCCTGCTTGACCGTCTCATTGATGCCGACCTTGGCCATCTTGACGACAGTGCCGTCCATAGGGGCATAAAGTTTGGCTGCTTCGATACGTTGTTGGACGCCTTGTTGCTTGTAGGCCATCTCCGCGAGCTGTTCGGTAGCCTTGGCAGCTTCAGCTATGGCATTATCACGTGACGCCATGGCATCGATGAGTTTCTGATTCACATCGGCCGTAATCTGATCCCGACCGAAGTTCAGAGCCGATCTCGATTGCTCAGAAGCCAACAGATTGGCTTGGGCCGCCTGTAGGCCGGCCTTGGCGCCGATTTCTGTCTGGATCGTCAACTCAAGCTCCCGTTGTGAGACCAATCCGTCCCTGACCAGTTGTCGATGCCGGTCGACGTTGAGCTGCGCAGTTTCGACATCGATCTTGAGCTGCTCGACCTTCTGTTGAGCCTCGCGCACACGGTTATCAGCCTCGACCACTCGGGCTTCCGCTGAGGGAACCGCAGCCTGGACCAGTTTTTTCATCTCGCCGATCCGTCTGGTGAGTTGATCCGCCCTGCCTAACGCGGCTTGGCGTGTTTTTTCTAACGCGTCTCTACGCTGTTCGAACAGGGGAAGGATCTCAGGTGCCATATAGATCGGGTCGTAATCCTCGAGCTCGCCGACGAGGTCGCCCTTTTTAACCTTGACACCTTCATAGATATGCCATGCCTTGATCCGGCCGGTAATTCGAGATTCGATTTGCTGCGGCCGATCATAGGGAGTATAAGCCGAGACTTGGCCTTGCGCGCTGATCGTCTGTGTCCAAGGTACGAACTCAAGGATAATGAGAAATACAAGAAGGATCGTGAGGATGGCTCGCGAGGCCGTAAACATCCCGCCGGAAAGTTTCACGGCCTCCCAGCATGGCAACGTCGTCAAGGCTGATCCCTGTTCGATCGCGATTGCCTCCAACCCAGCACCCTTCCTTACGAGGGCACGCTCTCCACTTCTTTCGAGACCACCACCTAGGCTAGCCATGGAGCCTCCATAAATTTACCTGT
>CAZAKX010000042.1:0-22613 GCA_964485915.1 uncultured Nitrospira sp.
AGATTTGGACACACAAGATCAATGGCCTGACCGAAAGCGACTTCTACCTGGCGGCGAAGGCGGATCGAGAATTTGAACCGTTCCGATCCGCTGCTGGTTAGCCTGCAGCACAGCTCACAGCTATGAACTCACGAGGCAGGAGATGAGTGACCAGACACAAGTGGCGCTCGTCAACATGCCGTTCAGCTACGCCAAGTATCCCTCAATTCAACTCGGCACGCTCTCTGCGCTCCTGAAATCCAACGACATTCCCGTCGATTGCCACCATTTGAATGTGCGATTCGCACACCTGATCGGCGTGGAATTGCACGAATCGATCTGTGAGAAGCGCGCGCTCTTCGGCGAGTGGCTGTTTTCCTCCCTTCTGTTTCGAGAGAACCTAAAACGTACGGAGTATCCACAAGTCTTCAAGCCGGTCTTCGAGCAGATCGTGCAAGAGAGTGGGAAACCGATCGGCTATTTCGAGGAGATGGCCACCCGCATTGCTCCGCAGTTTCTCACCTGGGCGCTGCGGTCGATCGATTGGGGGCAGTACAAGCTGGTCGGCTTTACCTCGACGTTCGATCAGAACGTCGCCAGCCTCACGATGGCCAAACTCATCAAGGATCTGTATCCGGATGTGACGATTGTGTTCGGCGGAGCCAACTTCGACGGCGAGATGGGGCTGGAACATTTCAGGGCGTTTCCCTTCATCGATCACGTCGTGGTCGGGGAGGGAGAAGAAAGCTTCCTGCCGTTGGTCCGCCAGGTCCTGGCTGGTAAGAAGGGTAATTATCCCAATGGGGTGACCTATCGGCAGGGCGACAAGATCATGCTCACGCCGAATGAGTCGCTCTTCTCCGATTTTGCCAAAACCGGCCCACCTGATTACGATGATTACTATCATCTGCTCGGCGAGCTAGGGGACAAGGCAAAGGGGCTCGATCGGATCCTCTTGTACGAAGGCTCACGAGGTTGTTGGTGGGGCGAGAAACATCATTGTACGTTCTGTGGACTGAATGCCCAGAGTATGAAGTTCCGGGCGAAGGCACCTGATCAGGTCTTAAAAGAAATCGCTGATCTCTCACAGCGCTACGATGCCGTTCGATTTCGTCTCGTCGATAACATCATCGACATGGGCTATATCGACAACCTCTTCGGTAAGCTGGCCGAGGACCATTGCGACCTGGATGTGTTTATTGAGACGAAGAGCAACCTGCAGAAGCGCCAGATCAAGACCTTGGCTGCCGGTGGGGTGAAGTGCATGCAGCCGGGCTTGGAGAGTCTGAGTGTCAATCAACTGCGCGCGATGGACAAGGGCGTCACGCCGATGCAGAACATCATCTGCCTCAAGTGGAGCCTCTACTATCATGTGATGGTGTCGTGGAATATCTTGCTGGGATTTCCTGGCGAGACCAACAAGGACTACCGGTGCCAACTTGACCTGATTCCATCCCTGCTTCACCTTCAGCCGCCGGAGGCGACCGGCAAATTCTGGTTGCAACGCTTCAGTCCTTATTTCACCAGGCCGCACGAGTACGGGATCCGCATCACCGGGCCGGGAATGGCGTATGAATATGTGTACGATGCGCGGCAGGTGGACCTCAAAAAGATCGCCTATGATTTTGAGTATGAGCTCGACCACTGGCCGGTGGATCCACATCTGTATCAAGAGTTGGTCGCCGCGATCGAACGCTGGCAACGGATGCATAAGTCCGCAGACCGGCCGTTTCTGTATTACTCCAAAGCGCCGAATTATGTGACCGTCTACGACGGGCGTAATTCGAAGGCACCGACTCGTCGGCGGTATGAAGGCTTGGCCGCGTTGGTGATCGAAATCTGTAACGAGGCGGCGAAGAGCGTTGCGCAGGTCCGAGCAGCCGTCATGGAACGAGCCGATTGCAGCGGTGCAGTCTTGTTGCCTATCCTCAGCGAGCTTACAGCGCAGCGTGTCTTGTACGAAGAACGCGGCAAATACTTCACGCTGGCGATACCGGAGAATCCCTATCTCTGATTCCCTTCAGTCTCCTACATCGACAACTTCTCTGCCACATTTCTCATCTGCACGCCATGAACCAGTGAGGCTCCTCCGCGGATGGCGCAAGCCACGTGGACGGCCTCCGTCATCTCTTCGACGTTTGATCCTTTCTCCAGCGACGCTTGCGTGTAGGCATCGATGCAGTAGGGACATTGCACGGTGTGGGCGACGGCCAATGCAATGAGCGCCTTCTCTCGTTCGGTCAGCGCGCCCTCGGCAAACACGGCATCGTAGTAACCTTTGAATTTTTCCCACAGGGTTTTGTTGCCTTTCCCGATATCCGCAAATTTGCCCAAGTCATGGGCGTGATAGTACGAGTCCATAAGAGTCTCCTCCAGTGATTCGTTGTGGGGAAGATAAGAGACGAACGGTGGAGCGGTCAGGCATTGCCCGGGAGCATTGGGTCGATGTTCGCGAGGGCTTTGGAAAAGCGATCACCGACGATGTTTGTGACCTTGCCCATGAGATCCATTACGTCTTGCCATTCGTTGGGCAGCAAGTCCTGCTTCAGCTGCGGATGGATCGCCCACTGAGCTTCAACCTGTGTCCCTTTCCGGCTGACAAGCACGCGGAGCAACTCGACATCCCAGGCCGGGTCAGGGGCATTGTCATTGGAAAGACCGCCGTTTGTTTCTTCAGATGGGGGAACGGCACGTGCCATAGAAGACCTCGATTAATTCAGCCCACAAGATACCGCATCCCCGGGCTTGTTGTACATCTACCGTTATACTCAGCTATGTGGATTCCTTGATGGCCTATCCCTGGCGAGACTCTTGATTCAAGACCGTGAGCATAGCTTCGTGGATCTGCCCATTACTGGCCACAAGCTCTTGGCCGTAGATTGAGAGGTCCTTCCCGCTGAAATCGGTCAGCTGTCCTCCGGCTTCTCGTACGATCACGGATCCCGCCGCCATATCCCAAGGACTGAGTCGAACTTCCCAGAACCCGTCGAATCGCCCTGCCGCTATGTAGCAGAGATCCAATGCGGCGGATCCTGTTCTTCTGAGTCCCTGAGCCTTCAGGGCAAATTTGCAGAAATGATCGAGGTTATTTCGCGGTGTTTCCCGGATGTCATAGGCGAAGCCCGTGACCAAGAGGCTACTGTCGAGAGCCATTGTCTCCGATACGTGGATAGGTCGGCCGTTCAACTGCGCGCCCCTCTGCTCGCTGGCAGTGTACAGCTCATTTCGCGAGGGATCATAGATGACACCGAGGATGCAGCGCCCCTTGTACTCGAGTCCGATGGACACGCAGTAGGCTGGGTAGCCATGCGCGAAGTTGGTTGTCCCATCCAATGGATCGATGATCCACAGATAGGGCGAGGGGGCCGGCTCAACACTGCCGCGCTCCTCGGCCAAAAATCGATGGGAGGGGAAACGGCTTCGAATATGGTCGATGACGCATTGCTCTGCGGCATGGTCTGCCTCTGTCACCAGATTGATTGGGTTCTTGTACTCGATACGGAAGCCGGCAGCGGTATATTGCAGAAGAAGCTCTCCAGCTGCTCGACCAGCGGTGACGGCAGTTTCTAGGAGCGTGTCCTCGGGGAGTGGTTCATGTGGAATTGGCACGCGCGATTGTAGCATGACCCGGCTTGCAGCGCGCAAGAATTGTGCTAATCTTGCCATCACAAGCCTTATCATCAGTAATGGTTCAAGGATTACTTGCTTACAAAAAGTCTAACCTAATAGACAATGTATTATTCAAATATAAAGTATTGACAAGGATTACAAGCAATGCTATAAAGCAAGCATGCTTTGATTGGGTAGCGAGTGAGACGATGGTGGAAGAATTAAAGGACATTCTCGTTGGTTTGGAGCAACGGATCAACGCGTATAAGAGCCGGTTTCAGGACTTAGAGAAAAAGCGTCGTCGATTGGACGATGAAATCGCGACCATTAAGAAGTATCTTGAGCTTGCGGAAACCCTCTACCGCGTCGAGGCCGACAAGGCCAAGCTCGCCAGCCTATCCAATCAGATCATTCCAGCTGATGACTCCAAGGGGATTCGGCCTCCACAGGTGATGGACGTGACCGATCAATCCAGAGAAATTCTTCTTGGGCGTAGTAAGTACGTTGGAAAAAGCGTCCCTCAAGCCGCATACGAAATACTCCGGGAATCTAATCGAGCGATGCATGCGAAGGAACTCGTCCATCGATTGATCGAAGGTGGATTGCAGATCAAAGGGAAGACACCGCTGACATCCATTGCAACATCGCTCAAGCGCGACAAGCGGTTCAAGAAGGTCGGTCCCAATACGTTTGAGGCTATCGACGACATGCTGATTCAAGCTGTGTAGGGTGGTTCTAACTTGCAAATGCGAAGGGGGGTGAGACTCTTGGCAACAAAGAAGGCAGCAAAGAAGAAGAAGAAGTAATCCCCGCTATTGATGTGTTGCGTCGGAGGTAAGTCCGCTTGTCTCCGGCGCACCATCGTCCGTTTTTAAGAAAGACGCAGACAAGACTCTCCCCATTCAGGAAAGAATCCCATCCAGAAGTCAGTCAGAAGGGCCTTGGAATTAGGACGCGGCCTGAAGCGCAACAGCCGGCTGAAAGCGTGACCGGTGAGCGGTCGCCCGCGCTCCTTCGACCGTCGGCTCCGCGTTCAGCAGCACCCACTTCTCCGGCTGCTTGAGGATCTGTTGGACGAGCCGTGTGTGGAGGGCGTGTCCCGAACGGTTGGCGATAATATGGCCAATAAAGGACATCCCAAGAAGAGAGAAGTCACCGATCAGATCGAGAATTTTGTGACGGACAAACTCATTATCGAATCGAAGGCCGGAGTCATTGACGATGCCATCATTCGATAGTACGACCGTGTTATCTAACGTGCCACCCTTTCCAAGTCCGCGAGCCCACAAGGCCTGAACTTCCTGCAAAAACCCGAAGGTTCTTGCTTCGGCGATCTCGCTTTCAAACGCGCTGACAGTGCAGTCGTGCTCGTACGTCTGGGTCTTGATGAGAGGGTGCTCATAGTGAATCGAATAGGTGACGCGTGGGGTAGGGGACGGTTCAATCCGCACCTGCTTTGATCCCTCGGTCACTTCGATGGGCGCCGTAATTTTAAGAAAAGGCTGCTTCCGATTTTGCGGGACGATTCCCGCGGCTTGAATCAATCGGACAAACGGCGCAGCGCTCCCATCCATGACCGGAACTTCGCTTGCCGTCACATCGATAAACACATTGTCGACATGAAGCCCTGCCAATGCCGCCAGCAAATGCTCAATAGTTTGGACCTGGAATCCACCACCGCTGATGGCGGTGCAGAGTTCAGTGGGAATCCGATGTTCGATGGAGACGGGGAGATGCGCATCGACATCTCCTTGACGGCTGACAAAAATTACTCCCGTATCAGGTGGAGCCGGCCGTAGTGTAATGCTCGCGGATTGTCCTGAGTGAAGTCCTACACCGGAACATGTGATCGTCGATGCTAATGTTTGTTGATTGCGCACAGATCCTCCATCGTGATAATCAGCCTGCAATCGACAGGAGCAATGCTTGTGCCAAAGTTAATACGTCATAACATATTGATAATATAATAAAATATGTGACCGTGTCAAATTTCTTGCTGTATCCAAAAGGACACAAGTGTGTATTTCAGAAATCCTAACGGAAGAGAAAGGACCGAGATTGATTTGAGATGTTGGTAAATTTTTTTATGAACGAATGCAAGCTCATGTGCGTATACATGTGCGCACATTGGTGAGATACCTTCGTCATCATACCGAGCAGACCTTCCTCGCCTCCAGAAAAAAGCTTCCGTGGAGGAGCCCAACGGGAATTCATAGAATGCTCCCATCGTCTCAGCTCTCGCCTTTAGATCGCCGCTAACTCTGATCGCTCATCTCATTGATAGAAGACAGCAGCAAAAGTGAAAAAATGATGACAAATGAGAAGAGTTGCGTACCCTTGTATCTACGGTACGCACTATCATGTCAGTGCTAGCCGATTGTAGCGGGAAAGCCCTGCCTGAAACCAGGGAAAGAATTTCTTCCATTTAGACGAAGGATCGTGCGCGTTGTGAAAAAGCAGAGCGATGCTTCAACTGGACGAATGTGTCGCGTGAGCCGGACTCTCCCGGTGGTCTTGACGATCATCGCCATCGGCGGCGGGAACGGGTGTGCCATCAAGCCGATACCGTTGACGGAAGGCGAAGTCCAGGTGCGGGTGAACGAGGATCGGGCCGTTCTGACGAAAGATCAGGAGCCGCTCAATGGTCCGGTGGATCTCTACGAAGCCATGGCGCGAGCGTTGAAATACAACCTCGACGCCCGCGTCGAGCTGATGCACAAGATGCTGGCGCAGACGCAGCTTGATCTCTCCCACTACGCCATGTTGCCTCGTCTGGCAGCGAACGCAGGATTTGACGGACGGAACAATTTCCCCGGCGGCGTCGCACAGTCCTTGCTCACCGGGCGGCAGGTGCTCGAACCCTTTACCTCCGCCGAACGGAACATTTTCTCAGCCGATCTGTCGTTGAGTTGGAACGTGCTGGACTTCGGGTTGTCCTACATCCGTGCCAAGCAAGCGGCGGACGACGTGTTAATCGCCGACGAAGAGCGGCGGCGAGTGGCCAATCGAATCATGCAGGATGTGCGCATCACCTACTGGCGAGCGGTCAGCGCGGAACGAATTCTTCCTTCCCTTCGGCAGCTGGATGAGTGGGTGAATCGTGCACTGGAAAAGGCACAGGCGGTCCAAGATGAGCGGCTGAGTACGCCGCTGGTTCCCTTACAATACAAGCTCGATCTCCTCAATACCCAACGGTACATTCAACAGCTGTTCAGAGAACTGAATACCGCCAAGCTGCAGTTGGCCGCGCTGATCAATCTTCCACCGGGGCAGGAGAAGGATCTTGTCCTGCTGCTTCCTGAGCGAGAAGCACACGCACTGGAGCTTCCACCCGACCTGGTGATTTTGGAGGACCGAGCGCTTCTTGCGCGCCCTGAGCTCCGGATGATCGATTATCGTCGTCGGATCAACGCACGCGAGGCCAAAGCGGCAATTTTGGAAATGTTGCCGAGCCTGAATCTCCAAGTCGGAGGCAACTACAGCAGCAATACCTTTCTCTTCAACAATCACTGGGCCGCCTATGCGGCACGCACAAGTTGGAATTTACTCAACCTCTTGCGTTATCCCGCTCGGGCCAAGACCATCGAGGCGCAAGACAGGGTATTACACACACAGAACCTCGCCCTCACCATGGCCGTCATGTCACAGGTCCATGTCAGTGTGGCGCAGGTGGCCCACGCGAAGAAAGAGGTATCGACCGCGGCGCTGTATTACGACACGCAATCACAGATCGCCGAGCAGACGCGGGTGGCCTGGCGCACCGCCAAACTGAGCGAACAATCGGTATTGCGCGAGCGAGTGGCTCAAGTGGCGGCCCAGCTCCGCTATGATGCCGTGGAGGCCGAGGCACAAACAGCCTGGGCGGCGCTGCTCGCCGCTGTCGGGGAAGATGTGCTCCCGAATAATCTGACCAGCGAGCAAAGTCTGTCGGATCTGTCTCTCCAACTGCGCGCACGATGGACGAAAAGCAAGGAGTTGCTCAAGTGAGTCGCGGCGGCCTGATGGTTGGTGGGTCTCTCATCGGGATATATCTGGTGTGCACCATGATCGTGCCGGCACGCGCCACGATGCCGCTCGATGCGAAACCGGCCAGCAACTCGGCTGAACTTGCCACCATCCGAGGAGTGGTCAAGGCGACCGCGCAGGCAACCTTGGCCAGCCAGGTCCAAGGTCGAATCAGCCGGCTACCCGTGAAAGAAGGGCAACGGTTCAAGAAAGGCGCGCTGTTGGTGGCGCTCGACTGTTCCAAATACGAGGCGGAACTAGCCAGCGCCCAAGCCGAGTATCGCGGCAAAAAGAAAACGTATGAGAACAATCTTCGTTTGTCCAAACATCAGGCGGTGGGGAGACTCGAACTGGAAGTGTCTGAGGCGGACTCGGAAAAGGCATTCGCCGCCGTGAGGGCTGCGCAGGTCAATGTCAGCGGCTGTACGGTGCGAGCACCATTTCCAGGCCGTGTCGTCAAGACTATCGTCAATGAGCACGAGAATGTTTTCCCCAATGATCAACTGATCAGTCTCTTGGACGACAGTCAGCTCGAAATCGAGCTGATTCTACCCTCCAAATCTTTAGCCTGGCTCAAGGTTGGTCTCCCCTTTGAGTATGCGGTGGATGAGACAGGGCTCCGCTATCCGGCCGTCGTGGAGGATATCGGGGCGAACGTTGATCCTGCCAGCCAGACAGTCAAGGTTAAAGGGCTGTTTCGGGCCAACCCTGACAAAGTTCTCGCCGGGATGAGCGGTATCGCAGCGTTTGCGGAAGGCGCACACTGACCACGCCGACATGGTCACAGCACAAGCCACACCCCACAGCTCGCCGCCGAAAAATACTCCCTGGGCTACCCTCTTACAGCTGGAGAGAATGGTTCGCGCTGCCGCAGCCCAGCAAGAGCTGCAATTTCTCATTGTCAACGAAACGCGTCGGTTGGTGTCGTACAGACAGGCGGTTTTGCTGATTCCGTCTTCGACTGCGGCGTCGCAGTATGAAGTGCGGGCCGCATCGAGCCTTCCTGTCGTCGACCGTACCGTACCCTTGATGCAATGGACCGAGCGGCTGATCCGGAACTTGCGCGATACGTCGAACCGTCACGACATCCACCAGGTCGAAGAAGCCGATTGTCCTGCCGAACTCCGGTCAGAGTGGAATGAATTCAGCACTGGCCATGGCCTGTGGTGTCCGCTGACGCATCCAGACGGCCAGATGCTGGGCGGCCTGTGGCTCACGCGCGATCAACCATGGCCGGAGCACGAAGTCACAGTGCTTCAACGACTCAGTGAGGCCTATGCCTATGCCTGGCGTGCGGTCGGTCCATCCAAGAATCTTCGATGGCGGTGGGGCTTGAATCGTACGACGACGTGGCTGCTCGCCGGAGCGGTGGTGGGCGCGCTGATCATTCCCGTCCCGATGTCGACCGTGGCTCCCGCGAAGATTGTGGCCAAGGATCCCTTGATTGTCAGTGCGCCGATCGACGGAGTCATCGCGGACATTGCCGTGCTGCCGAACACCGAGGTCACACAAGGGGATCTGCTATTCCGGTACGAGGATACGACCTTCCGCAGTGACTATCAGATCGCGGAACGCAACCTAGACGTGGCGATGGCGCAGTATCGGCGTGCGGCTCAGGGGGCGTTTGTAGAGGCCGACCAAAAGGCCGATCTGCCGCTGTTGAAAGCGGAGGTGGAGTTGCGGGAAACAGAGCGGAACTACGCCTATGAACGATTGGCCAAAGTCGAGGTCAAGGCAGAACAGGCAGGGCTGGTTCTGTACAGTGATAAATCCGATTGGATCGGAAAACCGGTCGTCGTCGGCCAGCGCCTGATGGAGCTGGCGAACCCTCGGCAGGTGGAAGTCCGAATTGATCTCCCGGTCGACGATGCCATTGTGCTCCACGAAGGGGCAGCGGTGTCGTTATTCCTCAATGCCCATCCGTTATCCAGCGTGCCTGCCACGCTGAGTCATGCGAGCTACCATGCCGAGGTTCTGCCGAACAATACGTTGGCCTATCGTGTCACGGCGCAGCTTGGAGAGGGGGCGCCGGAATTGCGGATCGGCTGGCAAGGTAGCGCGAAGATTTACGGAGCGCGCGTGTCCTTGTTCACGTATCTGTTCCGCCGTCCGATTTCTGCGCTCAGGCCGTGGGTTGGGCTATGAAACCATCAATGGATCCGTCGCGTGAATCCATCTTGCCGCCGTTGCGGGAGGATCTCCAGCTGCTGCCCGGGGCTCCATCTGCTGATGGGTCGCCGACCTGGGTTTTGGTGGATCGGCTTCGGGGCAAGTATTTCCAGATCGGCTGGCCGGCCTATCAGATGCTCTCGCGCTGGAAGGGACGGTCCGCTGAAGCCATCGTGTCCGCGATTCACGCCGAGACGACCTGTCGTGTCACGGTTCAGGATATCGACGCATTTCTGCTGTTCTTGTCCAACAACCATCTCATGCGGGACCCACCGCAGGGCGGGTATCGATCCTATCTTGCCCAAGCAGAAGCAGCCAAGCCACAGTGGCTGACGTGGTTGGCCCACCACTATCTGTTTTTCCAAGTGCCGTTGGTGCGGCCGGATCGCTTGCTTCGCGCGACACTACCTTTTGTCGAATGGCTCTTCTCGCCGGCCGTGGCAGGGATCATCGGACTGATCGGGCTGATCGGAATCTATCTCGTCTCCCGCCAGTGGGACACGTTTGCCGCCACCATGTTGCATTTCTTCACGCCGCGTGGGTTTGTGCTGTACGTGCTTTGTCTGGTCATCGTCAAGATCTTTCATGAACTGGGGCATGCCTATACCGCGGCACGCTACGGCTGCCGCGTGTCGACCATGGGTGTCGCCGCGATCTTACTCGTCCCGATGCTGTACTCCGACACCTCTGATGCCTGGAAATTGACCCCTCGTCGTCAGCGTGCCGCCATTGGGGCTGCCGGGATGATCGTGGAATGTGCAGTGGCGGCACTCGCGATCTTCGCGTGGAGCTTTCTGGATGACGGGGTGGGAAGAAGCCTGGCATTTCTCATGGCGACGACCAGCTTGGCGTTGGGAGCGGTGATTAACCTGAATCCGTTCATGCGGTTCGATGGCTATTACGTACTCTCCGATCTGCTGGGGATCCCCAATCTGCATGAGCGGGCCTTCGCCTTTGGACAGTGGCAACTCAGGAGGCTGTTGTTCGGTCTGGACATACCGATGCCGGAATCTGTCTCTCCTGCCCGACGCAGGTTCTTAATCGGGTTTGCCTGGTCCACGTGGGCGTACCGGTTGTTGCTGTTTCTGGGGATCGCTTTGGTGGTCTATCACTTCTTCTTTAAATTGCTGGGACTCATCCTGTTCGCATTTGAAATCGGCTGGTTCATTGTGCTGCCGATCATGCGTGAACTCAAGGCCTGGTGGATGTTACGCGCGTCCGTCCGCGAGCAGCGACGGATATGGATCTCCGTCGGCGCCGTGTGTGCCCTGGCGGCAGTGCTGTTCGTCCCTTGGTCGGATCGAATCATCCTCCCGGCTGTGTTGGAATCGATGCCACATGCCACGATCTATGCGCCGGCTCCGGGCAGAATCGTCGAACTCACGGTAGCGGAAGGCCGTCACGTGGAGAAGGGCACCGGACTCGTTACCCTAGAATCACCGGCACTGGAAAAAGAGGTGGCGTTAACACGCAAGCGGATCGAGGTCGAGCAGTTGAAAAGCCGACGCCAATTTGTGGATCAACAAGAATTGTCAAAACATCAGGTCACGATCGAAGCGCTGAAGGCACGGCTCTCGCAGCTCGAGGGTCTTGTGCAACAACAGCAGACGCTCTCGCTCGTATCACCGATCTCGGGACGAGTCACCGACCGTGCAGAGGCGTTGCATGTGGGACGCTGGATCAACAAGGAACTGCCGCTTGCCTATGTCGTTGATCCAGCAGGCGAAGAGGTGCATGCGGTCGCGCCGGAAACTGACGTGGGCTATCTCCGCACCGGCCAGTCGGCTCGATTCATTCCCGACGGCACCGAGCGTCCGAGCGTGAGGGCGCAGGTGGTCGAGATTCGAGATATCGATGAGCACAGTTTCTCGGTCCCCTATCTGGCCTCGCTTTACGGCGGCGAGGTGCCGGTGCGGGAAGATGCCAACCATCGGTTGCGTCCTGAAACCTCCGTCTATCGGATCACCCTCCGTCTTGCCGAGCCGGCTCCCCGATGGAACCAAGCCGTGCGGGGCACCGTGCTGGTGGATGGCCCTCGCATCAGTTTTGCTCAACGGGCCTGGGAGAAGGGCGTGCGAATCTTGATTCGTGAAAGCGGCGTCTGACAGGATGTTGAAAAGGTCCACCACCTTCATGGAGGTCAATGTCCGAGCTGTTTCGATGCCTTCTATATGGTTGTCTGAAATCTTGACAGCTTGGAGGGAACGCTCTACCCTCCAGGGCGGAGGTATAAAGGCAGCAATGATACCGATCCTGGGAAAACCGATCCTCGAAGAATTCAAGCGGAGAGTCGAACAGCGGTTCCCTGGAGAGATCGTCCGTCTTGTTCTGTTCGGGTCAAAGGCACGCGTAGACGCCTCGGTCGAATCGGACATTGATGTCTTGGCGGTGGTCCGCTCCGAGGACTGGAAACTGGGCGATGAAATTCGGGACATTGGGTATGAGTTGGAGATTGCTCACGGAGTGGTCCTCTCCATTCAAGTGATGGGACAGCGACCGTATCAAGAACTCAAAGCTCGCGGCTCAACGTTTCTAGACAATGTGGAGCAAGAAGGCTTGGCTGTATGACGGAACCCTCCCGTGCCGAGGAGGTGCAAGCCGAGCTCCATCGAGCCGATAAATCTCTCCAGGCGGCTCAATCACTGCTGGAAGATAATTTCCTGGAAGACGCCCTCTCACGCGCCTACTATGCGATCCTCCATGCCGCCCGTGGGGCGCTGCTTGCTGAAGGAGTGAACGTCTCCTCTCATCGGGCGGTGTGACGCTTGTTCGGTCTCCATCTTATCAAGCCGGGGAAACTTGCGATTCGCTTCGCGAAGATCCTCGCCGAAGAACAGGACGATCGGTTTCTGGCCGACTACGATGCCTGGTTTCACGCTGAACGCGAAAGAGCCGAGAAGCGCGTAAGCGAAGCCGCAGAGTTTCTTGCCGCCATCAACGTCTTCCTAAGAAGCCAAGGTGGGCGTCATTAAGAGAGCGCGAAACCTCTCGACACGAGCATCACGGCAGAGATCAATGCCCTGTGAAGCGCTTTAGCGTGTGAGCGGTTATCCGCTCCCTTCCCTTACACGCAACGTTCATAAGCGCTTCGAGGTCACGAAGCCTGAGTGAGAGGCTGGGGTACCTGTTGGTCGGCTGGTGCTGTGTTATTCTCCGGCAACGAGTTCTGCTTCTAAAGGATGGTCTTTGGGAAAGCGACTGACGCCGAGCACGCTGAAGCCCAGGACACGCCCCTGTTCATCGACACGCTCCATGACGGCATCGTGCGCAGTCGGCCGCATGAAGCCTGGAGCCTCTCGAAATTGGACTTCCAGATAATCGGCCTCAGGATCAAACCAGACTTTTACTTTTTCGGCCAAATCAACTCCCCTTAGGTTTCTGGAGCTTACCCGTTTCCCCTTGAGAAAGCACGTCCTTCTCTGAGAAGTGCTAAAGTTCTGAGTGCTGAGTGCCGCTTGGCAGTCCTGAGCCTGCCCTGCTTGTCCTGAGTCAATCGAAGGGCTTGTCCTGAGCCTGTCAAAGGACTCATCATGAACGTGTTTCTGCGCCGCTACACGGAGACCGAAACACCCTCCCTCCGGTCGATCCATGGCCACAAAGGGGCCTCCTGGTCGCATTCTGTTACCCGCAAAGAACTATCCCTCCAAAACCTAGTCTAACTGCCTTGTCAGAAAGGGGAATTTGCTTCATCAGGTGGCGCCCTCCTTGCTAGATTATTCCTGGTAAATCGGAGGACTCTGCTCCTCTTCAGACCATGAGAATCCTACGTAGGAACAAGAAACCCTCGAAGTCGGCTTGTGCACGCCGGCCCACAACTGCACCGGCAAGGCCCTCATTCCCGACCTATGGTCCCTCCTGGCTGGCCCTCGAATCACGGATCATGTTCGACGGTGCGGCGATGGCAACCGTCGACACGGTTGATACCCAACAACTCGCGCAACATCAGACTGAGACATCCTCCTCACCCGACGACGCGCCAATCTCTGACTCGACCCTCAATGCAGCACCGACTGGCGAACCGCAATTCAATGCCAACGACCAGACGTTGTTCGATGCGTTGGCGGCCTATGACACGTCGACAGCACGACAGGAAATCGTCTTCCTCTCTCCTAGTGTACGCGACTACCAACAACTGCTCGATGGAATCAGTCCGAATGTCGAAGTGCATGTCCTCGACCCGACCCGCGATGGTGTGCAACAGATGGCGGAGGTACTTGCTGGTCGCACGGGTGTCGATGCAGTGCATCTCATCGCCGAGGGGAATGAAGCTCAACTGCATCTGGGCACCAGCTTCCTGACGCAGGATTCCATCAGCACTCGCTACGCTGCGCAATTCCAGCAAATCGGTCAGAGCCTCTCGGCTGACGCCGATGTCCTGATTTACGGCTGTAACTTCGGCCGCGGTGAGGTAGGACAACTCGCCGTCGATACATTGGCCAACCTCACGGGCGCGGATGTAGCGGCGAGTACGGATCGGACCGGCCATAGCAGCGAGTTTGGCAATTGGATTTTAGAAACCTCGACGGGCATTATCGAATCCTCGGTCGTCGTCGGTGAAGTTGGCCAGACTGCGTGGGAACATGCGCTGGCGACCTATACGGTCACCAATACCAATAACTCAGGAGCCGGCTCGCTGCGACAGGCGATTTCGGATGCCAATGCGAACGCGGGTACTGATACGATTGCGTTCAATATCGCCCTAAATGACCCCAACCATGTGTACTATCGAAATAACGGCGTAGCCGGAACCTTTGGAGCGCCGGTGGCCACGACACTGGCCGATGCGGCGATTACGGATTTCGATGCGGACTACGTCGCCGGTACGGCACGCTCGTGGTATCGCATCTCACTCACGGGCAGCTACCTAGACGTGACGCAGGGCGTGATCATCGACGGTTCCACGCAAGCTGGTTATGATGCCACTAAGGGCCCCATCATCGAAATCGATGCGTCCGGTGTCACGTCACCCAGTGGAGATCTGAACGCGATCGCGCTGACCACAGGGGCCTCGACGATACGCGGGCTAGTGATCAACGGGGCCGGAGATCAAGGCATTGAGGTCGATGGCGGTGCGGATAATTCGGTCATCGTTGGTAATTACATCGGCACCGATGTCTCCGGCACGAAAGCGGATGCCAATTCTTGGGCCGGGATTGGCGTCAAGGCGGACAACGTCACAGTGGGCGGCAGCTCGGCAGCTGACCGCAATTTGATCTCGGGCAATGGCGGCACTCCAGGCGAAGGTTGGGGCGTCGAGATCTACAACTCCGCCATCGGCACTATTGTTCGGGGCAACTACATCGGCACAACCATTACCGGCACTGGCACGCTTGGCAATGCCGGAGCTGGCATAAACATATATGCAAGCTCGACGGGCGCCATCATTGGCGGCACCTCTTCAGGCCAAGGCAACATCATCGCGCACAACGGCTTGGATGGCGTGCGCATCCTAAGCGGCACAACAGGAGTGTCCATTCTCGGCAACTCCATCTTCTCGAATGGATCGACCACCACAGATCTCGGCATCGACCTCAATGCTGACGGCGTCACGAATAACGATGCCGCGCCGGACAGCGACACGGGCGCGAACAATCTGCAGAACTTCCCCGTGCTCACCCGCGCAGTGACCAACGCCAGCAACCGCTTTGCCGTGGGCGGCACGCTCGCCAGTGCGGCCAACACGTTCTATCGCATCGAGATTTTCTCCAACGCTTCTGGTGATACTTCCGGCAATGGTGAAGGGCAGACCTATCTCGGCTTCGTCAATGTGCTCACCGATGGATCCGGCAACGCGACATGGGGTACGGAAATTACCGCCAATGTCGCGGCTGGCACGGTCATCTCTGCCACCGCCACCAGACTCGATGCGTCGCTCAATCCCGTCGAGACCTCGGAGTTTGCCGCGAACATCACAGCAGTGAATCAGACTCTTATCGTCACGAATACGACCGACACGATCAACGGCGATACGAGCAACGTCGCCGCGCTGATTGGCACGCCGGGCGGCGACGGCATCTCGCTGCGCGAAGCGATCACGGCGGCGAACAACACCTCCGGCGTCGATCTCATTCTCTTTAATATCTCCGGGGTCGGGCCGCACACGATCACCCTTGGGTCGACACTGACGCTCTCCGATCCGGTCATCATCGATGGGTCGACCGAGCCGGATTTCACCACCACACCGGTTATTCGTCTGGACGGAAACAGCGGAGGATTCACCGGCCTTACGGTATCGGGCACGGGAGATGGCAGCACGATTCGCAGTCTGATGATCACCCGTTTTGGCGGCGATGGGATCCAAGTCCAGTCTCTGGCCAACAACATCACCATTGCGGACAACTGGATCGGCACTTCCGGCACCGGCTCAACCCTTACGGGAAACAGTGACGACGGTATCGACCTCGCAGCCTCCAACGCCACGATAACCGGCAACGTCATCACCAACAGCGGTGATGAGGGGATTACGATTGGGGGCTCGGGCGTCACGGGTCACCAGATCCAAGGCAACATCATCGGGCTGGATCCTGACGGCTCCAGCGGAGCGAATGGAAGAGGAGTGGGCTTAGCGGGCAACGCAGACGTGGGTATCGCCATTATATCCGGTTCCGGCAATACGATCGGCGGCACTTCTGTGGCCGCGCGCAACATCATCTCGAGGAACTTAGAAGGCATTGAAATCAATACCTCAAACAACATCGTGCAGGGGAACTACATCGGCACGGACATCACCGGAACACTGGACCGTGGCAATCGCTCGGACGACGGTGTGGAGGTGCAGGGCAGCAGTACCGGCAATGCCATCGGCGGCACTGCGACCGGGGCCGGCAACCTGATCGCGTTCAATGCACTGAACGGCGTCAACATCGTCAACGGCACCGGTCATGCCGTACTCGGAAACCAAACCCATTCGAACACCGCGCTTGGGATCAATCTCGGCGCAGCGGGCGTGACCAACAACGACGGAGGTGACGGCGACAGCGGCGCTAACAACCTCATGAACTTCCCGGTGATCTATAGCGTCACGATCTCCGGTGGAAACGTCACGATCACCGGCGAAGCGCGGCCCGGCGCAACGGTGGAATTTTTCGAGAGTCCGGATGCAGCTGGTGTCAATGGCGAGGGCCAGACCTTCATCGGTCGCGGGACGGTAAGCGGCAGCACGGCTGGAACTGTGGATGCGACGGCACGGCAATTCTCGTTCACCTTTGCCGTCGGCTCTCTGGTAGTCGGAGATCGGGTCACTGCCACTGCTACGGATACTTCTAATAACACCTCGGAATTCTCTGCCAACATGACCACAGTCAGTGCAGAGGGGTTGTGGGTATCGAGCGTCGGAATTGGAACAGTGCCTGCCAGCAACGGGGGCATTTCTTGGACTAATGGCGACATCATTCGTTTGAGTGATCCGAACCTCGCGTTTGAACCAGGGACGAGCAATGGGACCTTCTCTCCTGTCTTCAGCCTCGATCCGTTCGCTGGCTCGGACGAGGATGTCAATGCGCTCCACTATGTGAAGACGAACATCACTGTCAATGGCGTGGCGCTGCAGCCCGGAGATGTACTATTCACTCCTGACAAGGCCGCCAACGTGGGTGGGCTTGCCATCGACTCGCGCGACATTGTTCGCTTCCGTCCGACGACGCCTGATGATTACAGCGCTGGGACATTCACCATCGTGTTGAGCGATCCGGCGGGGCGAGACATCTGGGGTATGGCACTGGTGGAAACGACTACTACTGTCGGCGATGCGACGGTGAACGCCGGCGACATTCTGTTCGCATTGCAGGGCGCGACCTTCGAGCGCAGCATCTGGCGCTGGCGACCAGCCACCGGTTTGGATTCCACGGAGCTGGTCCGCGGAAATGCCATCAATATCGGGCAGGCCATCAACAGTTTGGAGTTGGTCCAGCAGACCACGACGATCGGTGGCAAAACACTGACAGCCGGCCAATTGCTCGTGAGCCTTGCCGCGGACGATGCTACCGTGGGGACGAACAATATCGCCGTCACACGACACGACATCTTTGTGCTCGATGTCACAACGACCGGGACGAGTTCGGTCGCCACGGCAACCCTGCTCTTTCAAGGCGCCGATGCTGGCATCAGTTTGGCAGATGAGGAATTTGATGCCATCGCGCTGGTAGTGCCTGCGGCTTCGAACACGGCGCCGACCATCACCAGCAACGGCGGAGGAAACACGGCCTCCATCAGTGTCGCTGAGACGATTTCCGCGGTCACGGATGTCAACGCGACCGATCCGGAAGCCCCGCCTCAGGCCTTGACCTACTCGCTCAGCGGGGTGGATGCGGGAGATTTTACGATCGATGCAAACACCGGGGTCCTGACCTTCACGAGTGCGCCGGACTTCGAGAATCCGACCGATTCAGACACGAATAATGTCTACCAAGTGACCGTCCAGGTCGCAGATGGGAACGGTGGGACCGATACCCAAGACCTAACGATCACCGTGACCAACGTCGCTAATACCCTGACCGTCACAACCGCGTCTGATGCCGACGATACCGGGCTCGGAGCCAGCTACACCATCGAACAGTTAAATGCACTCGGCGGTGCCGTGTCGTTGCGTGAAGCCATCACGGCCGCCAATAGCACGGCCGGGACGGATACGATCTCCTTTAACATCGCCGGGGCCGGGCCTCACACGATCAATGTACTCAGCGCTCTCCCGACGATCACGCAGGCCGTCATCATCGACGGCACGACCGAACCTGATTTCGGGACCTCGCCTATCATTGAGCTCAACGGAGCCGGTGCTGGCGCTGTGAACGGTCTCGTACTGGCTGCCAGCAGCGGCGGGAGCACTATTCGTGGCTTGGTCATCCAGAATTTCAATCAGAGCGGCATCTTGGTTCAAAGCGCCGGGAATACCATCGCGGGCAACTATATCGGCTTGGACGCCGACGGCGCCACGGTCGCCGCAAACAATACCTCCAACACCACATCTCACGGGGGTCTCCGCATTGAGTCGGACACCAATATCATTGGTGGGCTTACGGCAGGCGATCGGAACATCATTTCAGGAAATCTCTACTCCGGCATCGTACTCCTCGGCTCCGGCGCCAACAGCAACCTCATCATGGGCAATTACATCGGCACCGACGCCACCGGCACGCTTGATCGCGGGAACGACCAGGAAGGGATCGACATCGACGGCGGTAGCACCAATATCATCGGCGGATCGAATGCCAACGCACGCAATATCATTTCGGGCAACAATAGCGACGGCATCGAAATCGACAGCGGCGACAACAATATCATTCAGGGCAACTACATTGGGACGGATGTCACCGGTACGGTGGATCTCGGCAATACGCGCGACGGGATCGACATCAACGAAAATTTGGGTGATGGAGCCACCGGCAACCTCATCGGCGGGACCGGCGCGAACGAAGGGAATCTCATCTTCGGCAACGACATCAACGGCATTGAAGTTCGGGA
This sequence comes from uncultured Nitrospira sp., assembly GCA_964485915.1. Taxonomy (GTDB): domain Bacteria; phylum Nitrospirota; class Nitrospiria; order Nitrospirales; family Nitrospiraceae; genus Nitrospira_D. The sequence continues at coordinate 19,222 of CAZAKX010000042.1, forward strand.
CAACCCGACCATTGGCAACCAGATTCTCGGCAATCAGATCTTTGGCAATTCGGCGCTCGGTATCGACCTGGGCCCCCTCGCCGGAGTTACAGGAAACGATGGAGGTGACGGAGACAGCGGGCCGAACAACCTCGTGAACTTCCCGGTGCTGTACAACGTCACCATCACCGGTGGCAACGTCACCATTTCCGGTGAAGGTCGCCCCGGAGCCACGGTGGAGTTTTTCGAAAGCCCCAGTGTCGCAGGCGCCAACGGTCAAGCCCAGACGTTCATCGGTCGCAATACCATCGGTCTAACCGGTACAGCCGGTACTAACGATGCTACAGCGATCCAATTTTCATTCACTTTTGGGGTCGGCTCGCTTGTGTCTGGGGATCGCGTCACGGCGACGGCAACCAACGTAACGGATGGCACGTCGGAATTCTCAGTCAATGTAACGGCCAATGCCGCGCCGGTGGTGGACCTGAACGCGGGGGGGGCGGGGCAGGATGTGACCACGGCGTTCACGGAACAGACGCCGGTGCTGATCGCGCCGGTAGGGACCGTGACCGATGCGGATTCAGCAAACCTGAGTTCGTTGACAGTGACCTTGACCGCACGGCCTGATGGCGATGGGGTGGAGTCGCTCTCGCTCAATGGGGCGGCGACAACTGCGGCCTCCGGGGCGGGCTTGGCAGTGACCTATACGGCCGGCACCGGGGTGCTCTCGATCACGGGCTCAGCCACGACGGCGGTGTATCAGACTATCCTGCAGGGCATTCTCTTCAACGACACGAGCGAGACGCCGACGACGACGGACCGCACGATCACCGTGGTGGCGAATGATGGGGTCGTCAATAGCGCCACGCAGACCGTGACTCTCACTGTGACGGCGCAGAACGATCCCCCGAACATTGTGGACGCGACGGTGGCGGTGGACGAGAACAGCGCGAACGGGACAGCGGTGACCAACGTGAACGACAGCTTCACGGGGACCGACTTCGATCGGGACGGCGAGGCGATCACCTATAGTATTACCGCGGGCAACACGGGCGGGGCCTTTGCGATCAACGCGGCGACGGGGGCCATCACGGTGGCGAACAGCGCGGCCCTGGACTTCGAGACCACGCCGAGCTTTACCTTGACCGTGCAGGCGAGCGACGGCACGCTCACCGATACGGCGGCGCTCACCATCAATCTGAACGACTTGAACGAGGCGCCGCCGGCGGTGCTGCTGAACAACCAGGTGCCGACGATTGCGGAGAACACGGTGATCGGGGTGGGCTACAAAGTGGCCGATATTGCCGTGACCGACGATGCACTGGGGACGAACGTTCTGAGCTTAAGTGGAGCGGATGCGGCGAGCTTCACCATCGTGGGGACCGAACTGTTCTACACGGGAGCGAGCCCGGACTTCGAGGCGCAGAACAGCTACGCCGTGACGGTGAACGTCGATGATGCAGCGGTGGGCGGTACCCCGGATGCGAGCGTGAATTTTACCCTGACCGTCACCGATGTGAACGAGGCGCCGGTGGTGGCGGGAGCGGGGAGCACGCTGGCGTATACCGAGGGGGCTGGACCCGTAGTGATTGACGCGACCTTGACTGTCAGCGACGTGGACAGCGCGACGCTCACGTCGGCGACGGTGACGATCAGCGGTGGGTTCGTGAGCGGCGAGGATGTGCTGGCCTTTACCAACACGGGTACGATCACGGGAAGCTACAACCCGGGGACGGGCGTGTTGACCTTGACGGGCGCCGATACCCTGGCGGCCTACGAAGCGGCGCTGGAAAGCATCACCTACGAGAACACGAACACGAGCAACCCGAACACGGGTGCGCGGACCGTGAGCTGGGTGGTCACTGATGGGACGGCCGATTCGGCGGCGGTGACGAGCACGATCACGGTGGCGGCGGTCAACGATGCGCCGGTGGTGGCGGCGCCAGGGGCCGCCTTGTCGGCCACTGAACAGGTGGGGTTGGCCATTCACGGCACCGGATTTGGCGTGAGTGATGTCGATGCGGGAAGCGGCAGTACCACAGCCACATTGAACGTCGGCGAAGGGACGATCACGGTGGCAGTCGGCAACTCGGGCGTGACCATCGTGGGAGGCAATGGCACGGGGACTGTGACCCTCTCCGGCACAATCACCCAGATCAACAACCTCCTCACCGGCGGCGGGACCGGCACCATCACCTATTTGAATGGGCTCAACGCTCCCAATGCTTCAACTGCCTTGACTGTTGCGGTCAATGATCAGGGCAACACCGGCACCGACCCTGGCCTGACAGGCACCGGCACGACGGAAGAGGGCACGAATTCGGTCACGATCAATGTCAACGCCGTGAACGACGACCCGACTAACGTGGGTTCTCTGCCCACTGATATCACCGTGACTGAAGACGTGCTCAGCAACGTGGATCTTTCCCTCATCGACCTCAACGACGTGGATGCGGGAAGCAACAATCTCACCGTGACCCTGACCACCGCAACCGGTGGGAACCTGATAGCAACTTCTGGAGGCGGTGTTACGGTGGGCGGCTCGGGGACCGGAGTTCTCTCCCTGACGGGAAGCCAAGCGAACCTCAATACCTATTTGAATACTGCGGCCAACGTGCAGTATCTGCACGGAACGGCGGACACGAATGGCAACAATGCCGATACGATCACGGTCCAAATTACAGATAACGGCAATACGGGCAGCGGCGGGGGCGGGAATATCACGCTGGGTACCATGAACGTGGACATCACCGCGCAGAACGACCCGCCGGTGATCACGAGCAACGGGGGCGGGGCGAACGCCTCAATCTCTATTGCGGAAAACACAACAACCGTTACGGATGTTGACGCAACTGACATCGAGGCACCGCCGCAAACGCTGACTTACTCAATCGTGGGCGGGGCCGATGCAGCCCTGTTCACCATCGATACGAACATCGGGGTCCTGACCTTCCTGGCGGCGCCGGACTTCGAAGCGCCGAGCGATGCCGGCGGCAACAACGTCTATGACGTGACGGTGCAGGTGGCCGATGGCAACGGCGGCACGGATACGCAGGTGATCGCCGTGACGGTGACGAATCTCAACGACAACGCCCCGAACATTGTGGACGCGACGGTGGCGGTGGACGAGAACAGCGCGAACGGCACGGCGGTGACCAACGTGAACGACAGCTTCACGGGGACCGACCTGGACCGGGACGGCGAGGCGATCACCTATAGTATTACCGCGGGCAACACGGGCGGGGCCTTTGCGATCAACGCGGCGACGGGGGCCATCACGGTGGCGAACAGCGCGGCCCTGGACTTCGAAACCACCCCGAGCTTTACCCTCACCGTGCAGGCGAGCGACGGGACGCTCACCGATACGGCGGCGCTCACGGTCAATCTGAACAACCTCAACGAGGCGCCGGTAG
>CAZAKX010000043.1:0-22434 GCA_964485915.1 uncultured Nitrospira sp.
GGGGCCCCACCCGTTCCCATACCGAACACGGAAGTTAAGCCCTCCAAGGCCGATGTTACTGCCGCCGCGAGGCAGTGGGAAAGTAGGACGCTGCCGGGTTACAACGAAGAGCCCGCTAGAGAAATCTAGCGGGCTCTTTTCTTTTTGTCATCCGGCAGCGTAATGCAGGCGAGCTGCACAAACCCCAGGAAATTGGTGGCGTAGTACTTCCAGCGGATCAGGAGCCGCTGTTTCCACCGGAGCCAGGCAAAGAAGCGCTCGACGAGCCAGCGCCGTTCGTATCGGCGTAAATGGCGGCCATCTTGGGTCTTGAGTTTCCGGGTGGAGTTGACCCCGGTTGTCAATAGTGGACGCCATGACCCTAATCTCCGGCTAAGGAAGGGACTGGCAGCGTCCACGATGGGGTCCGACCGTATGCGGAGCGGGAAGCGGTATGGCATCCGCATTGCTTGATCGTTCACCTACTGGGTGACTCATCACCCAAGGAGGAGGCTGATGCCTGAGACGCTGGCTGCGAACGTCCGACTGCCGTTCGACATCGATGACCAGATTGATCCGACGCTCCTCACCGCGCACGCGGGGGTGCCATTGGTGATTGAGTTGTTTCGCTGTCTGGGCGCGGCGCAGGTCGTCAATGAGCAGGTGCGAATCAAACAGCGGCAGCGCGGGTTGACGCCGGCCCAGTTGGTGGAGACGCTGATGGCGCTGTGGGCGGCCGGGGGAGATCGCTGCCAGGACCTTGCAGACCTTGCGAGCGATGCCGCGCTGGCGACCTTGGTGGGCTATGAGCTGCCCGCCGCCACCACGATGCGGGACTTTCTTGAGGGATTTCATGTTGCGGATCCCCCGTTGCTGCGCGTGGGCGCGAAGGTCGCCATCCCCGAAGAGTCGGCCCCCCTGGTGGGGCTAAGCCGAGCGAACCAGCGCATGCTCGGCGCGGTGCAGCAGCCCATGCCGCAACGGACCGCCACGCTGGATGTGGATGCCACGCTGCTGGAAGCCCACAAACACACAGCGACCGTGACCTACGAGGGCACGCGGGGGTATCAACCGGTCGTCGCCGTCTGGGCCGAACAGGACCTGATTGTCCACGATGAATTTCGCGACGGGAACGTCCCGGCCGGCTGTGGTAATGCGCGGGTTCTGGCGCGCGCCGTGGCCGCCTGGCCCGCAGGGGTGGAGTAGATCTTCGTCCGGGGTGATAGTGCACTGTATGAGCAGGACGTGTTGGCCTGGTGTGAGCAGCCATCCTGTAGCATTGGCTATGCGATCAGTGAGGATATGAGTCCGCCACTACGGGCCGAGAGCATGCGGCTGCCGGAGACCGCGTGGCAACTCGATCGCGCCGAGCCCGACGCGATCCGCGAGTGGGCCGAGGTGCCCGACGACAGCGACCATCGGAAAGATCGGCCCTGGGTGCGGCGGTATCTGGCGCTTCGAGTCCGTCGACGCCAAGGCGAGCTGTTTGCGGATGGGAGCAGTGTAAAGCACTTCGCGATCGTGACGAACCGGGAGGGGATGGCCTGACGCTGATCCGCTGGCATCGGGAGAAGGCCGGCACGGTTGAACACGTGCATCATGTGCTCAAGAATGAGTTGGCCGCAACGGTTCTGCCAAGCGGAAAGTTTGGGGCCAACGCGGCGTGGTTCCGGCTCAACGTCCTGACCTATAACCTGCTCAGCGCATTCAAGCGCTTGGCCTTACCCGGAGATTTGTCGGAGGCTCGACCGAAGCGACCGCGGTTTCTGGTATTCAACACGGTCGGGAAGGTCGTGCAGCATGCGCGACGCACGCTACTTCGGCTCACCACAGCCGCGCAGCAAGCCCTCGCAGCCCTGGCACGCCGCCACATCCTGGCCCTCAGCCCGACTTAGCCGGAGAATAGGGCCATGAATTGCCGCCTTACGCCGCCGGCTGTTGACAGACCCATTGCTGGGCAAACGCCGCGGGCGAGCGATTCCCGAGCCGAGAATGCCGCCGCTGACGGTTATAGAAGCTCTCGATGTACTCCGCGAGCTCGCGCTTGAGCCGAGCCACCTCGGCCTCCAGCTCCGTCACGGGCCGTCGGCTCTCGCCCAGCGTCGCGAGCTGGCCCTGCCGGGCTCGACACACCCAGCGCTCGAGCGTCCTGCCCGACATGGTGAGGCGTCTGGCTGCCTCCGGAATCGTCACCTGCTGTTCCAGGACCAGCCGCACCGCTTGTTCACGGAACTCCTTCGTATACTGCTGTCGTGGTGCTTGACCTTCCCCCACCTCCAGACCTCAGATCATAGGTTGAAGGCGTCCACTTTTTCGAGCTTACCTCAGCCCCCGCTGGGCTAATGTTTGAATCATCATGAAGTCCTCCTTTCGCAGCATCCGTCCCTCCTCCGTCGTGATGAGCGGTGAAGGGACATTGTGACTCGGTGTGTAGAGGACTTCTCAGTTCGGTGATTTGAGGACTTATAGTATCGGCGCTGACACGGTGAGGCCCAGCGCCTGCACAAGGTGCCGGAAGATGCCGGGATCAAGCTGGCGTCGGTGGCCACCGACATCCTCGTGGTGTCGGGCCGCGCCATGCTTGAGGCACTGGTCCAGGGCACGACTGATCCGGAAGTGCTTGCCGAACTGGCACGCGGATGCTTGCGAGCCAAGCTGCCGGTTTTGCAGCAGGCCCTGAGCGGACAGTTTCGTCGGCATCATGCGTTCCTGCTCAGCGAACTCCTGGCGCATCTGGATTACCTGGAAGAGGCCGTCGATCGGCTCAGTGCACGTATCGAGGAGCAGCTCCGCCCTTTCGCGGAGAGTGCGAGGCTGCTGGATGTGATTCCGGGCGTGAACCAGCGCACGATTGAAGGGATCGTGGCCGAGATCGGCATCGACATGTCCCCTTTCCCCTCGGATCGGCATGTCAGCAGTTGGACGGGCATCTGTCCCGGGCACCACGAGAGTGCGGGGAAGCGCCAGAGCGGCACGCCCCGGAAAGGCAACCGCTGGCTGCGCGCGACGTTGACGGAAGCCGCGTTGGCCGCGATTCGGGTGAAAGACAGCCGCCTGGCGGCTCGGTATCGCCGGGTCATGCGGCATCGGGGACACAAGAAAGCGGTCGTGGCGGTCGCGCATACGATCTTGGTGATCGTCTATCATATGCTCAGGGACCGAGTGCCCTACCACGAGGTGGGAGCCGCCTACCTTGACCAACGGGATCGTGAGCAGGCCATTCGCTGGCACGTCAAGCAGTTGGAGCGGCTGGGTCATCGAGTCATCCTGGAGTCAGCCGCGTAAGTGCAGTGGCATTTTCAGAACAGGTTCTAAAAAATACTCTTGCTCACCTCATTCGAATATCCACTTTCATTTCCGGCGATATCATAGGCGGTCACGACAAAGAAATACGTCTTCCCAAATTCAAGACCTGTCGCCTGATAGGTGGTGACACTTCCCGGAACTGTGGCAATCGGGGCTCCATAGGTTCCTGATGCCGTTGCTCGATACACTTTGTACCCAGCCAGATCTTTCTCTTTATTTGCGCCCCAAGTTAAGGTTGCCGACGAACTCGCTGGGGCGTTTAGCATCAAGCTGACGATTGCTGTTTTCGTCACGCCTCCGCTGATCACGGTAATCGTGGCGGGGTTATTTCCCGGCTTGGCATTAGCGGTGTTTATGCTCGCTGTGATCACCCCATTCTTCGGGCCTGACGTAGGGCTAAGTGATAGCCAGGAGGCGTTGTCACTGGCGGTCCACGATTCGGTTGAATTGAGCGTGATGGTTTGGGCTGGTGGGTTTGGTGCGCCCTGAGTGGCTGTAAAGGCGAGACTACCCGGCGATATGGTGAATGAAGCAGCCGAGACCGTCAGAGTCACGTTACCATTTCTTACGGTACCTCCTCCTGTTACTGTGATGGAGGCAGTATGCGTCCCGACCGGGACTCCTCCTAGATTGATGCTCGCAGAAATGGTGCCATTTTCAGAGCCCGAGGTTGGACTCAGCGTGAGCCAGCCTGCGTTGTCACTCGCAGTCCAGCTTCCGTTTGAGCTGACTGTCATAGACTGGCTGGCAGGATTAGAGCTGCCTGATACGGCCGTATAGGTCAATGAGGATGGGCTCAGTGTGATCGTGGTCGGTGCGGAAGCAACCGTAAATGTCACGGGGATTTGAATCGTGGTGGCTCCTGTCGAACCCAGCGCGATCATCGCATTATAGGTCCCGGCAGCGAGTGCTCCGGTGGCTGCAGTGACTGTGATTGTACCATTTCCGGTACCAGAGGTCTGTGAGAGCGTTAACCAGGGAGCGTTATCACTGGCGGTCCATGCCAGAGTGCCACCACCGGTGTTGCTGATGCTCAGCGTTTGGGCAGCTGGGCTGCTTCCGTCCTGCTGTGCGGCAAAAGACAGCGTTGTGGGACTCGCGCCAATGCGAGGAGGGACAGGTGCTGCGGCTACCGTGACCGTCACTGGGACGGAAGTGCTTCTTGCTCCGGGAGCACTAAGGGTGATCATGCCGCTATATGTGCCAACAGCCAATGAGCCAGTTGCTGCGCTCACACTCATAGCACCGTTGTTGATACCGGAGGCCGGCGAGAGCGTCAACCAGGCGGCGTTGTCGCTGGCGGTCCAGGTCAGAGTGCCTCCACCGGTGTTGCTGATGTTCAGCGTTTGGGCAGCCGGGTTGCCGTCTCCTTGCTGGACTGTGAAGGCGAAGCCGGTTGGGCTTGCACCAATGGCAGGGGGCACAGGTGCAGGCGCTACCGTCAGGTTGACTGGAATGGTGATCGCTGGAGCCCCTACTGCATTTATCGTGATTATCGTATTGTAGGTCCCGGCAATGAGAGAACCGATGGTGGCAGTCACTGCAATTGTCCCATTGCCGGATCCAGCGGCTGGACTCAGCGTCAACCATGTTGCATTTGCTGTGGCATTCCAGATTAACGTGCCTCCGCCTCTGTTTGTCACAGCCAGGGTTTGTGCTGCTGGATTACCGGCGTTCTGCTGAGCGCTGAACGTAAAGTTTGAGGAGCTTACTCCTATGGCGGGACTTGGTGCAGGAGGAGTAACGACGGGCGGAGGGACGAGTTGCCGCAATACGGGTATTTCAGACATCAGCCTAAGCATGGGTGCTGGGAGCCGCCTGGTCTGGTTGGGGCTAGGCGTTGGTGCAGCTATCGCTGTGACACTATTCGCATCTGTTGCCGCTAAGGCTAGCCGTGGGCAAGGGGTCACTGGCTCGAGAACTAACATAAGGGTGGTCATGCTACCCGAGAGGAGCAACAATCGCTGATTATGCTGATGCATTGTCTGAATCCTCCACAACGTCCATTACAAATACAAATCTCGTCGCGTGGACGATACGGGACCAGGGTGGGGTTCGAGCAAGTTGAGTGCCGCTTGTAGGAAGTAAATGATGCCGACCGAATGGAAGCTCCGATGTAGAGGCTTTTTCTACGTTTTTGCGTTTTGATCCAAGCTGCGATCAGTTAGAAGAGCGCTGCTCGCGAGCATGTTCAATTTGAGAGAGGCCTCCTTGCACTATCGTGGACGTACAGATGAAGTAATTGGTTATGTTATGATGTGCAATCTATTGATATAGGCTATGTGTCGCTCGGTCCGCCTCATGGTTTCCATCGAATCCCATTGATATTATTGAAGCTTGTTTCTCAGTATGGTTGATCCATCCGGGATGGTCTACTTCTCGATGAAACTAACGTATGAGTAGAGCTAAGGCAAAAGCCAAGCTGGTAACGGCCATCCAATTCTTGACGATCATGGTTTCTTCTGCCATTGTTACCCGGCTCTTTGTTGAAGCGGAAGTCGAAGATAAATTGGGGGACATATGACTAAGCAACAATCGCGCTCCATCGCTGTTGTGGGGTTGGGTTATGTAGGGCTTCCCATCGCTGTGGCCTTTGGGAAGAGAGGCCCCGTCATTGGATTTGATGTCAATAAAAGGAAAATTGACGAATTGCTCAAAGGCATCGACCGGACAGGGGAGGTATCGAAAAGCGATTTAGCCTCTGCGCAAGTACGGTATACGTCGGAACCAACTGATCTTAAAGGAGCAGATTTCATTATCGTTGCAGTCCCAACGCCTATCAATGATGCGTTACAACCCGATCTTACCGCGTTGCAGAAAGCGTCAGAGCTGATCGGACGAAACCTTTCGCAGGGCTCGATTGTGGTGTATGAATCTACCGTCTACCCTGGTGCAACCGAGGAAGTGTGCTTACCAATCTTAGAAAGAACTTCTGGAATGAAAGCCGGGGTTGATTTCAAACTAGGGTATTCGCCAGAGAGGATAAATCCAGGAGACAAGGAGCATACACTTGAAAAGATTATCAAGGTTGTATCAGCACAAGACCTAGAATCGCTCAATATCGTAGCGGATACCTACTCGTTGGTTGTGAAAGCTGGTATTCATCGAGCCTCCAGTATCAAAGTAGCTGAAGCAGCCAAGGTCATTGAAAATACTCAGCGCGACTTGAATATTGCTCTCATGAATGAATTATCTCTTATTTTCCACCGATTGGGAGTAGATACTAAGTCCGTTCTTGAGGCAGCTGGGACGAAATGGAATTTTCTCAAGTTCTCTCCTGGCCTGGTTGGTGGCCATTGTATAGGTGTGGATCCTTATTATTTGACCTCCAAAGCGGAATCCGTGGGCTATCATCCAGAGGTGATACTTGCCGGCCGTCGCATTAACAACGGCATGGGGAAGTTTGTGGCGGAACACACCGTGAAGCTCCTGAGTCAGTTGTCCCGCCCCATCAATGGATTAAAAGTTGGAGTGCTTGGTCTCACGTTCAAAGAAAATGTGCCCGATCTCCGCAATAGCAAGGTGCCTGATATTATTCGTGAACTTCGTGAATATGGAATCGAAGTGCTGGTGCATGACCCGATTGCTGAAGCTGAAGAAGCTTTGGCAGAGTATGGCATTCATCTCGTCGAATGGGCCAAGATGAAGGATCTCGACGGACTAATCGTTGCAGTTGCGCATAAGGACTTCTCCCAGCTGAAATTAATGGATCTTCTAAATCCTCTCCGAAGCCAGAAGCAGGCTGTTGTGATCGATGTCAAAGGCATTCTGAATCCCGATGATATTCCTGCCCAGATAAAATACTGGCGGCTCTAGAGTCCATCTGATTTCAATTACAGAAAGATAACCCAGATCTGAGGATGCTCGGACGACGCCGTCTCCCAGCAAATCTGACCGGCAGCCCCCCATGCCCTCCCTCATCTTCTAGCCTTTTTCTTTGAGCCTGTCTTAATCCGTAGTATAAGAAAATTGATAGCTTGGACATGGCGATCTGTCCATGCCGTCTAGAGTGCCTAAAGGAGACAGGTATGGTGACTTGCTCGCGAAAGGTGTGTCTATATCCCCTGAGCATCCTTTTGCTGACTGGCTGTTCCTTGTTTGTATCTCCGGACGTCAAGCGAGGAGATCAACATTTGGCTGAGGAGCGGTGGGAAGCGGCTAGTCTCGCGTACAAGCAGGCATTAAAGGATGATCCATTTAATGCCTCTCTCCAGGGTAAATATGCGTTGTCTCGCGAACGTACAGCTTCGATGCATGCGGAACGAGGCCGTACCATGATACGAGAACAACACGCTGATCTCGCGCTTGAAGAATTCAAGCGCGCGCTCGCTATTGAACCTTCCAGTGCCGAATACCAAGCCGGTTTTCAGGAAGCCACGCGTTTAAAGGAATCGCGATCCCAATATCGTGAAGCGGAACGTCTGGCGCAACTCGGACGAATCGAGGAGGCTTTAGGTAGTTACACGCGGGCCGTAGAGCTCGACCCCACATACCAAGACCCACTCGAGGGCATCACGCGACTTACCGAAGACCAACAAGCACTCAGAAGAGCAGAGGGCTCGAAGCAGCCTGTAACCCTGAAATTTAAGAATGCCGGCATCAAGGAAATATTGGAAGGCGTGGCAAAGGCTGGTGGGCTGACCCTTGTGTTCGATAAGGATGTCCGGAATGATCCAATTTCAATTTCGATTCAGGACACGCCATTTGAAGAAGCACTTCGGCTGATTCTCAATAGTAATAGTTTATTTTCCCGCCAGATCTCTCCAACCGTTACAGTGATCAGTCCTGATACCAAGCAGAAGCAGGAACAGTATCAGGATCTGATGATCCGGACATTTTACCTGTCGACGGCGAAAGCTAAAGATATGGTGCTCCTACTCAAGAGCATGTTGGATTCCAAACGCATGCATGCGAACGAGCAGCTGAATGCCATTGTCATTCGTGACCAGCCGGAAAAACTGGAGCTTGCCGAAAAGATCATCCTTGCGAATGACCGACAGGAGCCTGAGGTTCTCTTTGATCTCGAAGTGCTGGAGGTCAACCGCACGAAGAATCAGACATATGGGCTTAACTATCCGAAACAAGCGGGTGCCGGATTGATTGCCTCCGGATTCACGGGAACACTGGCCGCCCAGGCGGTACAGATGACCTACCGGCAACTCACGAATCTTGGCCCAGACAGTTATCTTTTCAAACTACCGACCACCGTGTTGCTGGATTTCTTTAAGCAGCAATCCGATGCCAAGACTCTTGCTTCGCCGAAGATCCGTGTCATCAACAACAAAAAAGCAGAGATTAACATCGGAGACAAGCAGCCCATCCTTCTCTCCACGACCAATGTGTTACCGGGGCAAGCCGCCACCGGAGCCGTCCCGACTACTTCAACCGTCACGTCAATCGAGTTTCGAGATACGGGTGTCAAACTGACCGTAGAACCTTCCATTCGACTGGGCAATGAGTTGTCGCTGAAAATGAAGGTGGAGGTCATTCGGGTTGGTGATCAAATCACGCTGCAGGCGTCTCCTCTCATTCAGCAATTCAAATTTGGCAATCGTTCCGCTGAAACAACCTTGAACATGAGGGATGGTGAAACAATCGTCCTCGGTGGTCTTCTTCAGGAAGAGGATCGCCGAACACGCGTCACCATGCCATGGATTGGGGATTTGCCGCTCATCGGGAATTTGTTGAGTTCTTTCAAAACCGAACGGGTCACAACAGAAGTCATTTTGACTATTACTCCCCGTATTGCACAGCCGGCGCTTCCTCCGGGGTCTACCAATCAGGCGTTTTGGTCCGGGACCGAATTCAACTATTCAACCAGTCCTGTGTTTTCCGGTTCTGCTGGAACGATATCAACGTCTTCGAAAGGTGAGTACGGGACATCTTCCACTCGGCTTGGCGTACCACTCAGAGGTGCAGTCCTGATGAAGCCGGCTCAGTCATTGACCAAATTGGCGACGCCAGGCCCTGCCCTGCAACTCAAGCCTGATGATTCGGTGGTCCAATCCGGCAAGGAAGTCAGGATTGCCATTGTGGATGGTCGGATCCGAGCTTCTGGTGAGAATACATTCAGGTTCGAATACGACCCCGACATTCTGGAGTTTCAACGTCTCGATGATGGGCAGCTGATCACCATGGGCGCGGCAAAAACAGAAGGAGATAAAGACCGGGGCGGGGCGGTCGTGTTTCAATTCGCTCATCCGGATCAACGAGCGCCCCGGACTGTGAACCTTACCTTTGTGGGAAAGGCGCCTGGTGTATCGCCTGTTCGAGTTGAACTGAGTCATTCCGGCACAGCTGATGAGGCATCGTCCGAAGCTGTTGGGTCAGGGATAGTGAGAGTGCGGTGAGAGAGGATGGGCTTACATTGATCGAGATCCTCGTCACCATGACAATTATTGTGGTCTTGGCCTCAGTTGCCATGCCTCTAAGCAAAATATCGACGAAACGAACCCATGAAATTGAGTTGCGCCAACAGCTTCGAATCATTCGCAGCGCAATCGATCTGTTCAAACTGGAGTGGAACCGTGATGGAAATGTTCTGCTTGGCCCTGTCTGCCTGAAAAATAAGTTGGTCTGTAAGGAAGTCTCGGGCCCGTATGGATATCCGAAGTCCCTGGATATGCTGTTGGGGGTGAAGCTGACCGGAGAAGAAGCGACCGTTCGAGGCACGACGGTCAGGCGTTATTTGCGGGTCATGCCGGTAGATCCTATGACAGGAAAACCGGATTGGCTCTTGCGTTGTTACAAGGACCGTCCAAAGCCGTCTAGCTGGTGTGGTGAGGATGTCTATGATGTGATGACACAAAGCGAGGCGTTGGCGTTGGATGGGACCACGTATCAGGATTGGTAGAGTGACCACATGGAGTGCGAAAAAGGGTTCACCCTTGTTGAGCTGATGATTGTGGTGTCCATTGTGGGCATTTTAGCCACGATAGCCGCTCCATCCTATCACTCATCGCTGGTCAAAGCGAAAGAGACGGTCTTGCGGCAAGATCTTTTTACGCTGCGAGAGTTACTCGATCATCACCGCGCGGATCAAGGGAAGTATCCTCCGTCTTTAGATGGGTTGGTGACGGCTGGATATCTTCGGGCTATTCCCACAGACCCCTTCACGAATTCGTCGAGGTCTTGGCAAGAAATCAGCGAGCCGACGGAGGGTGGTATCTTTGATGTGTATTCCGGATCTGACTTGGTGGGGACAAACGGTACTCCCTATAACAAATGGTGACAGGATCGTGAGCGCACGTTGGTGGGAACCGTGTTCCATGCGTTACGCATCCCAAAGGAATGGGGTGGGGTGGAGCATGCTGAGCGGGGCTCTCCTGGTTGGAATGGTGGCGTGTAGTCCGCTTGAGCCAATCCAGGACCCTGAGATTTCGGATTTCCAACTAACTGTGGATACTCTTCGAACTTCCTTAAGGGATGCGCAACGAACGATTACCGAACTCCAGGCAGAAATTGACCAACAGCGCCAAGACTATGCTGATGTGCAGATTGTCCGAGCTCAACTTGAGGGGAGTAGTCGAGAAGCGGAACGCCGACTCAACGAAGCCCGTCATGTGATCGGTCTACAACGAGAGGAGTTGGCCACGGCACGATCTGAACGAGAGCAGATGAGGAGAGCTGGAGCGGCTCTTCAGAGTCAGCTGCGACAGCTCCGAAAACAGTTGTCAAAAGTTGGGAAGCAGGCAAAAGGAGAGACGTCTCCGGCCGCCATTGTTTCTCAACGTGCCGAACGACCGGAGGTGACGGGTGTGGTTTTGGAACAGGATGGTCAGTCAGACGGTGGGGATGAATCGGCGGGCAATATGTCCTCTGCCGGCGTTGTGCCGGTTGCAACGTGGCCGTCACGTGTCGCCACTCCAGGGAGCATCACGATTAAGCCAGGAGATACCCTGTGGAGTCTCGCGAGGCGATATCATACGTCGGTGATGCACCTCATGGCCCTTAATGAACTTCCCAATGATCGTATTCAGGTGGGCCAAACCCTCCGACTTCCTCAACTATCTACGGACGCGCTCGAGTACGAAGGAATGCAGTCGAGTACGCTGAATTAGGTCGTAAGGTCTAAAGGTCTAGGTTATGGCAGTCTTTGCCTACAGAGTCGCACGGCCCGATGGCTCCACAATCTATGGCCATGTAGAAGGCGAAGAGGAATCACTTGTTCGTGCCAAACTCGAGTCTCAAGGATTATTGGTGTTCCATCTCCACAAACGTGGAAGAACCACGGTGGAGCCGGGGAAGCCTTGGCTTCTGGGAAAACTTCCGTTAGGGCAGTTCTTGATCTTCAATCAAGAGCTGTTGGCTCTCGTCAAATCGGGGCTGCCGATCTTACGAGTCTGGGACCTACTCATCGAACGAGCTGGGCATGCTGGATTTCAGCAGGTGTTACGCGAGGTGAAGGATGATATTCGAGGTGGGGCATCCACCTCGAATGCGTTAGCGAAACACTCACTCTATTTCTCTGAGCTCTATATTGCCACGGTGAAGGCAGGAGAGCAGTCCGGCAATCTTCCGGATGTGCTCCAACGATACGTGACGTACCTGAAGCTGATGATCGCACTTCGTCAAAAAGTGACGAAGGCAATCTCCTATCCACTCGTTCTTGTGCTGATCGGCGTGGCTGTGATCGGATTTCTGTTGACCTATGTCATGCCGACCTTCGTTTCCGTGTATGGAGAATCGGCGAAGACCTTGCCATGGGCAACCCAACTCGTGCTCGATGTGGTGACTCAATCTGAGTCTTTGGCAGTACCAGCCATTGTTGTTGTCATCGGCATTCTACTGGGGACGCGGGCCTACTACACGACATCGGCCGGGCGCTTATCAATCGACCGCCTATTTCTTACGCTTCCAGTCGCGGGGCAGATTGTTGTTCAACATAATACGGTGCAACTCACGAGAACACTGGGAACGATTCTTGGAGGCGGAACTCCGCTTGTGGATGCCTTACAGAGTGCGTGTGCAGCTGTTTCTAACCGCTTTGTTTCGCAGCAACTGGTTCGAGCGGTCGATGAAATTCGTGAAGGGGCGACGCTTGCGAAGGCGTTGGATCGCCCGAAAGTTCTTCCGAGACTTGCGATTGAGATGTTATCAGTCGGTGAGGAAACAGGTTCCCTCGAGACGATGCTACGGGACATCGCAGAGTTTTATGAGGCCGACCTCGATACGAGGCTTGCCCAGCTCACCACGTGGATTGAGCCGGCCTTACTCCTCGTCATGGGAGTGATGGTTGGCGGGATCGTCATCGTGATGTATCTGCCCGTCTTTCAGATGGCAGGAGCAGTTGGCGGCTAGGTATGGATGAGTCCGATTGTAAGCCAAGGGGATAGGATGGTCTGGGAGGTTCTCTATGCCACGTAGTCTCGTTCGTCCTTCTCTTTCAGAAGTCTTGATAGGCGAGGGTGTCCTCGACAAACAAACGATTGACGAGGTGTTACGTCGATTGAATGGAGTTCCAGCAATGTTGGGGCAAACGCTGGTCACCGACGGGCTACTCTCGGAAGTTCAGTTGGCTCAGGCGCTCGCGACCCAATACGACCTGCCGTATGACCCGCTCACCGAGTTTCGGGTAGATCCACGGTACTACGAGACCGCATCCGTCAAGCTCATGCAGCGATTTCCCTTCGTGCCGATCGCTGAACGTTCCGGAGTACTCACGATTGCCATTGCGGATCCGCAGAACCTGTTAGGCCTTGATGAATTGGAGCTCCTGATTGGAAAGCCGTTGGATCGGGTTGTGAGCCCCAGAAGTGCAATCCTGGCGACATTGGAGCGGAGCGAAGGATCGAGTCAAGCCCTGCGTGAGCTGGAATCAGAATATCGATCAATCTTGGTGAAAGAAGATGATCGAGGAGAAGAAATCCTTTCCCTCGACCAGGCTGGGGCAGATCAAAGCCCCGCTGTGAAGTTGCTGGACTCAATTTTACTGAGTGCGATGCAGCGTCGCGCCAGCGACATTCACATTGAAGCTGCAGATCGCTCGACCACAGTGAAGCTTCGAGTCGACGGTATCCTTATCCCGGCCATGGAACCGCTCGATATCCGATTGCATGCTCCCTTGGTCTCACGTCTGAAGGTCATGTCAGAACTTGATATCGCGGAGCGGCGAGTGCCTCAAGACGGAAGCTTTCGCATGAGGCTGGATCGGAAGACCGTGGATTTTCGTGTGTCCATCCTGCCAAGCGTGTTCGGTGAGTCGGTCGTTATCAGAATACTCGATCGAGACTCCATTGCGACCGGGGTGTCGGCATTGAAGCTTGAGCGACTTGGCTTTAATCCGGAAGATCTGAAGCGGTTTCGAAAAGCGATCACACGACCGTACGGCATGGTGTTGGTGACAGGACCAACAGGAAGCGGCAAAACAACGACCCTGTATGCCGCCATATCCGAGATGAATACGCTCGAAGACAAACTAATCACAATCGAAGATCCGGTCGAATATCAGCTGCCAGGGGTGGTGCAGATTCCTGTCAATGAGAAGAAAGGGCTGACATTTGCGCGAGGCCTTCGATCGATCCTTCGCCATGATCCGGACAAGATCATGGTCGGGGAAATTCGAGATCCGGAGACCGCACAGATCGCCATCCAGTCGGCTCTGACAGGCCATCTCGTTCTGACGACGGTTCATGCGAACAACGTGTTCGATGTGATCGGACGGTTCGCGTCCATGGGAATTGATACCTATAATTTTCTCGCTGCGCTCAATTGCGTGTTAGCGCAGCGGCTGGTCCGAATCCTCTGCCCGTCTTGCCGGACGTCCATGAAGGCCCAGCAGGTCCTCATTGAGGAGTCTGGATTGGACTATGAACAGTACAAGGATACACCGTTTTATGAGGGGAAGGGGTGTCCTCAATGCCATGGCACTGGATACCGCGGAAGAAAGTGCATCACGGAATTCCTGGATTTAACGGATGAGATTAAAGAGATGATCCATGCGGAGCGGCCGCTTTCAGAGATTCGGTATCGAGCGGTGACGGATGGAATGATCACGCTTCGGCAATCCGCACTCAAAAAGATGTTGAATGGAGAGACGTCCCTCCGCGAGGTCAATCGCGTCACATTCAGTGAAGAAGGATGACATGATGTGGGAATGGTGGAGCAGTCGCCCCCAGCATTGCTTGAAGTTCGGGACTGACTCGCTTGCGTGGGCCGAAAGTGAACGAGGCTGGCGTGGGCAGCGTCGACGCAAGTGTCTCATGTCGCCGCTCCCCAACGGCATGATCAATCCTTCGCCACTGGCCCCTAATTTATCCGACCTCACAGCTCTGGCTGAACGTGTCCAGACTCTCACGAGTTCAGGAAGGGCTCACCACGCGGTAGACAGGGCAGTCCGTTCGGCTCTGCCTCGCCGAATCACCGTACTGCTTCCGGACACTGCAGTGAGAACCACGGTGCTTCACTTCGAGCAGCTCCCAACCGGGCGCGTGGAGCGTGAAACTCTCATTCGGTGGCGGTTAGGGCAAGAGCAGCTTTTCCCGCTCAATGAAGCCAAGATCGTGTCCCAGGCTTTTCAGGATCACGGCGCAGGTGGATCCCTGGCCTACACAGTGTTGACCGTATCGGTCCAGGAGGCGGTGCTCAAACAATATGAATCGCTCTGCGAATCTGTTGGGCTGATTCCATATGATGTCGGTATCACAAGCCTTAGGCTGCTTGCTTTCTGGAAGCGAGTGTCGAGTGGATCGGAGTGGTTGGAGCGTAATGTTCTGTGGGTCAATTTGTTTGATCGATCTCTGACGACCATCGTATGCCGACGAGGGCACCCGATATTCTATCGATGCAAGCTCTTAGGGGAGGACGTGTCCAATATTCTGCACACTCCCGATATGCTGCACAAGATTCTCGAGGAGTGCAGTACCTCACTGGAGGCTTGTCATCAGCGCCATCCCTCCGTGACCATCAAAGATGCCGTGATCTGCGCAGAAGATGAGGCGGTAGCCTTGCAGGAACGGATTGAGGGCAAACTTGAACTCGTCGCGGAGCAGTTCGATTGGAAACGTGTCGAGACTGTTGGCTGGGGCGCAAAAGGTAATCATCGAGAGATGACCTCCTTGGCGGTACTGGCAGGGCTGCCGTAGCTGGGTAGGACGAATGTGCCAATGAAAAGCTTCCTCAAACTGCTGATGGCCATCAGATTGACATCCAGTGCCGATGAGCAAGTTCCGATAAATCTGAGCCACAGGCATCGCTCTGTGGTGGCTCCTCTGCGTCTCTTGCTGATAGGGAGCTGTGTCCTGCTTGTGTCCGGCATATTGTGGAACGGGATGCAAGCGATGGCGACGTATCAAGAGTGTCGCACGATTGAGGCTGAGCTGGAGCGAGTTCGAGAGCAGGATCGTAACCTGATCGCAGAGGCGAGTCGTGACGGGATGGATTTGTCGGACCACGCGCTCAATCGGTTGTCCTTCGAGGTTGAATTGGCGAATCAGCTTCTTGAAAAGAGAATATTTTCGTGGACGAAATTTCTGACTGAATTGGAGCAGGCCGTCCCTTCTCGCTTGGCGCTCAGCAGTGTGCGGCTTGATCAAGCAGGGACGACGGTTCGGCTGACCGGAACCGCGATGAGCTTGGAGGATATCACCGCATTCACCGTGGGACTTCAGGACCATGCGACGTTTAAGGATCCAGTGCTGGCTCAACATCGTGCCGGCGCAAATAGCTTGGTGGAATTTGATATTACAGTGCAATACCGTCGGGATGGAGTGTGACGGATGAAAGAGCGCCTGATCGTCATACTCCAGCATCCCTTTGCGCCCTTGCTTCCATGGGCGAGCGTTGCCCTCTGTCTTCTCGCGGTACTGTTTTTCGTGCATGGTGTCGGGTTGGCTGGCGTTCAATTGACACGTGAGCGACTGGAAAAAGAATGGGTCGCAATGCGGCAGTCGTTGATAGAGCACAAAGAGGCGAGAAAAGCCCAGAAAGACCTGAGCCAGGTATGGGCGTTACTACCAGCCGAGAGGGATTTTGCTCCCTTGGCTCTGGGGATTACAGAGGAAGCGAAGCGTGATCAAATCACTATGCCGGCCTTGTCGTACAAGACCGAGCCGACGGTCGTAGCCAATACGAGCAAAGGGTTGCTCCAGGGGCCGTTGACCGGACGGTATGAAGATCTTCGCCGCTTCATTCATAACCTGGAGACGGCTGATGAGTTGTTATTTATAGAAGACCTGGAACTAACCCGGTCTGGGGACGTACGAGATGAAGCGTTGACATTCAACATCAAGATTGCGACGTACCTTCGCACCGATTCGGAGAAGCCCATCCTGTCGGAAACAGGTCAGTAACTATGGAAGCAAGAGACAAGAAGATTCTGGCAATATCGCTGATTCTTCTCTGGGTAGGATTGGCAGCCTGGCAATGGCGTTTCACGGAGGAGCCGGCGCGCCTGCCGCTCACGAATATGACGGGGCCCGCCTCATCAGGCCAACAGGCAGGAGGAATGAGAAGCAGTCGGCGTGTCAATCTGGGACTCCTCGCATCAGCGGGCATTCAGCGTGAGGCGAGCTTCACCACACCACGGAACATTTTTGCGGTGCCTCGTCCCGACGGCTCGCTTCCCCTCAGTCGGGGCCCGGCATTGGAGAACCAACAAGAGTCTGTTTCAAATGAGGTTGTTGCGGAACAAGTGGAGGAGGAGTCGGCACAATACCGGTATCTTGGATTTTTGCGCATGGGGGAGAGTCGACAGAAAAACGACGCGATGGCGGTACTGAGGAAAGACGACGAGGTGATGGTGCTCAAGATTGGGGACCATGTCGACAGCCATGTAATTCTCCGAGCCATTACCGCCGAGAGCGTGACTCTGCGAGATACCGATACCCGGATGGATAAGACCGTGTTGTTGTCGGAAGAAACGGTGGAGCAGGAGTGAGTGGTGATACGGAGGGTTTCATCATCACCGAGACGACCGGAAGCGGGATTCTCCTACCTCATGGTGATGATGGCCATCACGGTGATGGGGTTGAGCATGACCATGGCGGCCCGGCAGTGGAAGACGATGGTCCAACGGGAGTTGGAAGCGGATTTGCTCGCCAAGGGAATCGAAATTCAAACGGCATTGGCACTCTACTCAGCTCACGTAAAAGCCGGAAGAGTCATGCCTGGAGACCTGTATCCGCAAACGTTGGCTGAACTCACGAGGCCGCCCAAACCGTTCTTGAGGAAGGTCTATCTCGATCCGGTAGGACGCGGTGAATGGCAACTCCTTCGTGCTCCTACCGGAGGCATTATGGGGGTTCGAAGCACAAGCAGGGATCGGCCGATCAAACAGGGGGACTTCCCACTTGCGGTTCGCCACTTTCAGGGGAAACCTACCCACTTCGATTGGGTATTCCAATATCCCAATCCATCCATGGCAGCTGTGCCTGGATCCATCGTACCGTCGGTGATAGGACAACCAGCTCAATTGAATCAGCCGGTGCGCCCAGGAGAAAAGGGTCTCTCTGGCAATTTACCAGTAGAAGAATCGATGGATGCTCCGGGTGACATAGTTGATTCAACCGACTCCCCCTCGACGCCGAGTGAGGATACATCGCCGGAACCTTCTGACACATCAATTGTGCCCCCAGAGACAGCTCCGTAGGCTGGAAGTCCTTTTTAACCAAATAGGAGATCACCCGCCCGGCAGTTCTCGTGGAGCCCTTGACCCGTCTCTAACCTGCACGGTATTGTCAACCGGACCAATCATGGAGAGAGGTATGGAAACGTTGGGTAGCGCCGTCACGGACCAGAAAAAGGAAGAGTCCAAGCCGCTCCCCATATCGGAGTATGTTCTGGAGCTGGTTTCCAAGGCCCAACGGGCCACGAGGAGATTGGCTTCGCTGTCGACTTCGACGAAAAATCAAGCGCTGCTTGCGATGGCGGAAGCGCTCCAAGCAAAGTCCGACGAATTACTTGCAGCAAATGAACGAGACCTCAAGGCATTCGGCACGGCTCCGGAAAAGAAAGCGATGGCGGATCGGTTGAGGCTGACCGAGAAGCGAATCGGAGAGATGGCCGCCGGCATTCGTGAAGTGGAAAAATTGCCTGATCCCGTAGGAATGATGCCAGCCATGTGGACAAGGCCTAATGGGATGCAAGTTGGGCGGGTGCGCGTCCCGATCGGCGTGATCGGGATCATCTATGAGTCACGTCCGAATGTGACGGCGGATTCGGCGGCCCTCTGTCTGAAATCGGGCAACGTTTGCGTGTTACGAGGCGGGAGCGAGGCGATTCACTCCAATACGGTGATCGCCGGTATTTTGTCTGAGGCGTCGGAGCAAGCCGGCGTTCCATCCGGTGCCATCACCTTTGTCGATCGTGCGGATCGCGAGGTGGTTCCGGTGCTCCTGAAGCAGGATCGATTCATCGATGTCATCATTCCGCGGGGCGGGGAATCGTTGATGAAACTCATCGCGGAGCACTCGACGATTCCAGTGGTCAAGCATGACGCGGGCGTATGCCATGTGTATGTCGATGCGGCAGCGGATCCAGCGATGGCCGAAGCCATCTGCGTCAATGCCAAAGCGCAGCGGCCGTCCACCTGCAACGCGATGGAAACCTTGTTGGTTCACCAATCAATCGCGAGGACTCTGCTGCCTAAACTTGCGACCAGTCTCAACGCGGCAAACGTCGAGATTCGAGGTTGTCCAAAGACCTGTCGGTTGATATCCGAAGCCAAACCGGCCAGTGAACAGGATTATGGGAAAGAGTTTCTGGATTTCATTCTTGCCGTGAAAATCGTGAAGAACATGGATGAAGCGATGGAACACATCGCGCAGTATGGGTCGCGGCATACGGAAGCGATTGTGACGACGGATTACGGACGCGCAATGCGGTTTCTCAAAGAAGTCGATGCGGGTGCCGTTCTGGTGAATGCCTCCACTCGACTCAACGATGGGTATCAATTCGGTCTTGGAGCCGAGATCGGCATCAGTACCTCGCGGATTCATGCGCGAGGCCCCATGGGATTGGAAGAGCTGACCTGCTCAAAATTTATTGTCCTGGGAAGCGGCCAACTCCGCGAATAAATGCCCTCTGATGCTTTTGTAGTTGCCCTGAACACTCCTGGCCATCTTCAGTTTTCTTCAAACCGCGCACTCGCTGAACGTTTCAAGGAGATCGGCGGCCGTGTCAAAACTCTTCCGACCGGGCATCTCGTCTTTTATCGACCTGATGGGCGACGGTTCCTTGCGACCGATCCGGCCGGACACCCTTTGCTTGAGTGCGAATGGGAGCCGACGACGGCAGAGACCACCTCGCTGACGCGCGCGAGAGTCCGGCTGGATTGGGGCCGGTGGGTCGGAATTAAGCCATGTGGATTGGTACATGAGACGCGGTTGAATCTTGCCTCGAGGCCCAATTGGCAGCGGATTACTCCCGATACTCTTCGCGCCATGGCGGCAGGGGCGCTACGGGTCCCCATGGACGAAGTGCGGTGGTTCTATCGAGATGAAGACGTCAGCATCAGTCCTCAAGGGACGGCGACCATTCGACAGCGAAAGGACGCACTGTATATTCTCGATAATGGAGGATTCGAACAGGCGCGTTTCATGTCTTGTATGGGAGCCATGCATTGGGACCAGATCGATTTTCTTCCGGTGGTCGAGCTGTTCAAGTCGCTGTTGCCCGGGACAGGCTCTGCGGTGTTCGAACTTATTCGGGGGCTCTATGACGACCAGAACAACGATCAGGCTGCCCCAAGGCCATTGCGGTATCGTGGGATTCCCACGTATCCGTCCGAAGCAGCCTTTCGTCTGTTCAGCAGCTTTTTTACTCCCCAGGGATCGACCGGCGGGGATCCGCTCGCAGATTTCATGAATCCTTCCAAATCCCATGTGATGACATGGCTGCCTGCTCTCGATCCTCCGGTGCGGTATGTTGATGAAGGCCAAGGGCTCTGTGTGACCGTACAGGGCGGAGTCGTTCAAAAGGCTACACTGGAGAATGATGCGGCAGGTGTTTCGTACATGAACCTGAGCGGTCGCCGTGTCCTCCCGTTGGACCGCAGTCTCAGTGTAGAAGGAAGCCGATTAATCCTAAGGGATCGTGAAAAACGGATTGCCGTCCCGTTACCCGTCGGTATTGAACTGCCGCCCTCTTCAGCTCCCGAGTCTCCACTAAGTCCGGCCGATTGGCGAACCGTATTTGTTCAGGGGGTTCCTGAGATTCATCCTACCGAGGCGTTTGAGGCGGTCCCTCTGTATCCGGAAAACGACGAAGAGATCGGTGAACTCGCCGCACAACCCTTTGTTGCAGACTATCTGGATGATCTGGGAGAGCAAGACCGTGAAATCGGAAGGTTGCGATCGCAGGCTGAACGTGTGCTCATCGACAACGGGGATGCCGTGATCGCGACCTGTATTCTCTTCGATCGGCCACGCGACTACACGGTCCATGTCCGACAGGTTGCCTATGCGCAACGGCAGGCTCAACAACTGTGGACGCAGTGTGCTGCCGTGAACAGGTGGGATTGGTTGCACCGAATTCGAATGGTTGCGGCCGTCGACGAACCAAGAACAGGTGAGCACCAGCATGATCTCGGGTATTGCTGGCTGCCGTATGATGTGTTTGGCTCTCCGGAAAACTTGATGTCGATGATGGCAACCTTGAGGAATAGGGTGCGACCTCGTGGTCATGTCTTTGTCGTCGGACCAGCCGAATTGGGCGAGTCGTTGGTAGCGGAACGATGGGAACTCTGCTGGGATCAATCCGTCGCATCACTCCCGACCTTCCGCATGCATCAGACGATTCTTCCCAGGGCCAGGGTGAAATCAGGGCTGACCTTGTTTCATGCCAGACGAGGGTAGCCTTGCTGTGAACATGTTTCTCTGATGAGTCGGGTGGTCGAATTTAGCCGCTGCCTTTCTTCGGTAATTTCTGTAAAATCGACACCCTCGTGCTTGTACAAGAAATAATGCGAACACGATCGTTACTAATTGATTGAGGAGGAAGATCATGCCGAGCGTACTGGATAAGGTCATCGAGAGAGAAATAAGAAGAGAATTGAAGGATGCCTTGGGCAGGTTTGAACAACAGCTGCGACAGTCCGGTGTGACCGACGAAAACGTCAAAAACCGTGTGCGTGGAGCCAAACAGTTTGTGGCGTTTCTGTATGGCCGCTACCTCAGGTAGTTATGTTTCCGTTCTCCTGGTCATAGATCGGGTTTGGGCCAGGTAGGAGTGTTCGGCATTACCAGTCAATCCCAAATGGTAGTGAGTACATACATAACCAAGGAGGGACCGATGACCACCGCACGTTCGATATCAATGTTTACGATTCCTGCATTCCTAATCGGGTTCGGATTGGGAGGATTATCGTTGCATATCGCCTCGGCTGAAGGTCTCTTTGGGCTCAAGGACTCGGTCACCCAGATCGGGAGTTCATTGGTCGAGATGCAGAAAAACGTAGATGACCTCCAGAAAAATATGAACAAGATGAAGCAGGTGAAAGACCAATTGTCTTCACTGTCGCCTTCCGGCGGTGGGGTCGGTGGGGCGATGGACTCGCTCATGAACAAGGGCGGCCAATAGGCAGCGTCCACTAAGCGGCACGGCGTCTATCTCTCAGCTGACTGGGACCGGGAACACAGTCGGAGGCAGAGGCCCGCGCACGGCGAAGTATCAGATTTTGTTGATCGCTCAATAGGATTTCAAATCAGAGTATCGGCTGGTCTGTGCGGTTCGCACGGGTTCTTTCCTCGAAGCCGTACCGGCCAGCCACGCCTCTCACCATTTGGAAGCCGCACACGCCGGCAGCTTTCGGGCAGATCGGCTCAAAGCCTTGGCTGGAAAGCTGTTGCCCCGAACACTTCTTGACAGGGAATCACGCAGCCCTCTACACTCACGCACCTTTCGGATTAGGAAAACACGTGCATAGGGGTTGTTCCCATGCTGTTGTTGGCCTCCCGTTTCTTCCTCCATCACCAACGAATCCATTTCTATGAGTGAACGCAAGGACACCACCGGTGCGCGCAGCGTCCGCTTGGAACCTGACCACTTGCGTGACGTGGGAGTAGATATCCTTATGCGGCTGCAGCATCGGATTCAGCAGACGTTGATGGGAGGAGGAACAGGGCGGCAACCGAAGGCGAACGGTTACATTCGGGGCGGCGGTAACGGATTAGGTTGGTTCTCTGCTCCAAATCTTCTTATGGGAAGCAAGAA
>CAZAKX010000044.1:0-7406 GCA_964485915.1 uncultured Nitrospira sp.
TAGGCCTCATTTTCGGTGGGATTGCCACGGTCGTGCTCGGGCTCTTTTTCTCGCGCGTTGCGGCGGCGGGGTTTTCGATGCGGAAGCTGGAAGTCTATCTGGTGTTTCTTCTTCTGGTGGCGTTCGTGTTCGTGATCGAGATGACCATTCAACGAATTTGGCCTGATGGGGCAACGCGACATCGGGCGCTTGGTCGGTTCACGATGGTTATCTATTGCGTGTTATTCGTCACGGGAAGCTTTACCTACACGATGCTGTATATCCTGTATCCGGGCAAGATCGGTTAAGACGATGACTAAACATTTTGAAACGCTTCACCCTTCACGTTTCACGTTTCACGGTGTCTTTTCATGCTGACTTGCGGTTGTGGTCGTTGGATGCATACAGAGGGAATCGAAGAACGAATGAACACCGATGGCGCGCCTCAGTGGTTCATCCGATCGGAATGCCGAGGGTGTGGGTTGACGGTCGGTGTTGATGTGCCGGAGGGGCAGGCCGATGGGCTTGTCGATCGATTGTTGTGGACCGATGACGCCTTGCACCGATTGGATCGCATGCCGCCCTATGTGGCTGTGCTGGTTCGGGAAGACGTGGAGCAGGATATCCGTCGTCAGGGGCAGCGTGTCGTCACGCTTGATACGCTGCTACGTCCCCGAACCGGTGAGCGTCTTGAATGGGATGTGGAGGCGGAAGGGCGGTTGGAGCGCGTGCCGGCCCCGGTTCGTGCCATGGCGCGGATCGAGCTGGAACGCACGGCTGCGGATCGAGGCTTATCGCGTGTGACCGTCGCTCTGATGGAAGAGGTCAAGGCCAAGTATTTTGGAATGGCAGCTTCAAGATAGTCATGAGTGCTGAGTACTGAGAAGGAGGGAAGAAATGAAACGATTGACTCTCCCGGCTCGGCCCTCAGTCCTGCTAGCTCAGTCCTGAATATTATGTTGCACCGAATGGCGTTACGGGTCCTTCCAAGTCTGAGTCTGGCGGTGACTGAAGATACCGTACGCCGAAAAAAGCGAATCGTGATGTTCCTTCCGGGGCTGGTTGCGTTCGGGGTCTATCGTTTGGCAAAGCATCTCGTTCCAATCACTGATCCGCTTGTACTCCTGGCGGTCAGTAGTGTGGTGGCGATGGTGACTGCGGTCTTGGCCTATTGGGTCGGGCGTTCAGCGCCTTGGCCGGTGATCGTTCGGCAAGATGGGGCGCGTCTCCTTAGCTGGCTTGTCGTCTGGGTTGGCGCCGCGTATGGCGTCCAGCTCTCGTTGTTAGTCCTGACCCTGCTGTGGATCATGCACTACAGTTACCTCCAGCACCCTGACGGGCCGGCCATGATGGCCATCATCATCTCTTGTACGGCCGTCGCGCGGGACGCGTTTGAAATCGGGCATGTACGCAAGCTCTCGGTGTTGGGCCGTCCGTTTCTCACGTTCCCGGATGGAGAGCAGTTTCGCCTGTTGATGCAACGCCGGGCTCGGCAATTGGGGCCCTGGGCCGTGGCAGGTCTAGGGATCGGTGCGATCGCATCGTTGTCTGGAGTGGCGATCGTCGATGCACACAACGCCGCTCTGGTTCAGCTGCTGAGCGTGACGATTCTGGGTGGTGGGCTCGCTCTCTCTGCCTATCTGGGAGGGTTGAATCCATCTGCCTCTTGGATTCACACGTTCCGTCAAACGACACCGGCTGAATTGCTGAAATATTGGTGGTGGCCAGGGATGGCGTTTGCCTCGACCTATTACCTCGTGGCGATGGGGCTGGTGTTATTTGTTGCGAAACAGCCGGTGATTGCGCTGGGGGTCGCTGCGGGAATGGGTGCGCTCGTGGCGGCCATGATGGGTGTGTATGGATACTATCTGGGTCATCGCCGTTACGTGGAAAACGAAGAGGCTCCACAACTGTCGAGCGGTATGTTGCGCTGTCCTTTCGTGATGGGGATTCTTGGTAAACAGGTGAGTTCGCCCCAAAGTGTTGGAGCAGAGTTGGCCTTCGAGAAGAACGGAACAAAGGGGTAAGGGGTAATGGATCGAGCAGTTCAGGTGATACGTGCCGCGTTCGGTGCTGCGATCTGGATCGCCTGTTTAGCCACCGCAGGGGAATTCACATGGAATGGACCCACGCTGTCCTTTGCGGACTCTTCGGTAGATGTCTACTTTGGAACGGAGGGAATCCCACAAGGGCCTGCGGCTCCCGCTCCTCACGAAACCGTCTATCCGCGAATCAGCTCACTGGACAGTCGCGTGCTCATATGGTTCGTGACACAGCAACATACGTATTTCGCCGGGTTTGTTCTCGCGCTTCCCTTGTTTTGTGCGCTGCTCGAGTTCCTTGGGCTGACGACGAAGAAGCCGGCGTTGGCGCTGCGCTACGACGGCCTGGCGCGAGATCTGGCGAAAGTGGCCGTGCTGGCGCTATCCGTGACCGCACTGATCGGCAGCGTGATGCTGACCTTGTTCATTACCCTCTATCCCAGTTTCATGAATTACATGGGAGGGACATTCAAGTCGTTCATGCCGCTCTACGCTGGGGTGTTTGTCGGAGAGACGGTCCTGCTGATCGTCTACTACTACAGCTGGAATCGGATGGCTGAGCGGGGAATGAAATGGATCCACGCGGCGATCGGTATTCTGACGAACATCGTAGGCACCGCGTTACTGATGCTGGCGAATTCCTGGTCCTCCTTCATGATGTCGCCGGCCGGAGTGGATGCGCAGGGGAGGTTTCTGGGGAACATCTGGCATCTCTTGCATTCCGCTCTCTGGAACCCGTTGAATGTCCATCGCTTTCTCGCGGACATCATGTCCGGCGGAGCGGTTGTGCTGGCCTATGCCTGCTATCGGTTTTTTACCAGCAAGACCGACGAAGAGCGAGCCTACTTTGATTGGGTGGGCTATGTCTTTCTGTTTGTCACGGTGTGCGCGCTTCTTCCCATGCCGATCGCCGGGTACTGGCTGATGAAGTCGGTGTTCGTGTTTCGTCAGACCATGGGCGTGACGATGATGGGCGGGTTGCTTACGTGGTTGTTTGTGGTTCAAGCGCTCCTTATCGGAGTCCTCTTTTTAGGGATCAACTACTATCTCTGGCAGAGTATGGCGAGGATTAAGGGAGGCGAACGGTATCAGCCCTATTACCAACTCTTGCTGGGGGTTCTGATGCTCGCACTCTTCATTTGGCTGACGCCACATACCCTGCTGATGTCCGCCAGCGAGATGAAGGCCATGGGAGGCGCCCAGCATCCCGTGATCGGCAACTACGGGGTGATGTCGGCCAAGAACGGGGCAGTCAATGTCTTGATTCTCGTTACGGCACTCAGCTTCTTGTATTATCGTCGCGCGAATCGAACGATGACCGTCTCGTGGGTCCGGACCGGAAATACTCTGATCACGGTGCTCTATGTCATCGGCGCGTTGAATGTAATCTGGCTGTCTATTTACGGGTTTTACTTGCCGGCCAAGATCCGTGTCGGTCTGTCGGCTCCGCAAGCCTTTACGACGTTGACCGTGATCATCGTTGGGGTGGTGGTCAACCGTTTGATGCTTCGAGGCGCTATGGTGCATGGACCGATTCAGTGGGGAAAGATTCCACTGCGCGGTATGGTCGGATTATTTGGGCTGGCAGCGTCGTTCAGCTGGGTCATGGGCTTAATGGGCTATATTCGTTCCTCGGGACGGTTGTCCTGGCATGTCAGTGAATTAATGGCGGATGTTTCCCCATGGGCGTTTACCCCGGACCTGCAATATGCCACGAAGATGGTGACGCTGAATATGGTGGTATTCTGGGCGGCGGTTCTCGTGTTGTTCTGGATGTGTCAGCGAGGGCAGCAGCCTGCGATGGGCGAGGAATTCCAGGTGGAACAGGCTCCTTTACTCTCGCCTGTTCCGTCCCAAGAAACCTAAGAAAGGGAATGAAGGCTATGGAGCGCCGTGTGTTGATATACGTTGCAATGGTGTTGGGGCTCATGACGACTGTGTGTGTGTGGCAGGACTCTGCAGCGGCAGAAGGACACGTGTTGGTATTGGAAGACTTTCAGGCCAAGGAAGCCGATGGGTTTCCTTCGCACTGGGACCATGAAAATCAGCGAAGTCAATCAAAAGGGCGTGACGCGTATAAGGTGCAGTCGGAGAATGGGGCCAGCTTCCTCTCAGCCAAAGACGCAGGCCAGCGGATCAAAAAAAAGAAAATCGATTGGGATCCTAAGGCGTATCCGATCCTGACCTGGCGATGGCGCCTCAATAAGGCTTCAAGTGGAACCGAACCACTTGCCGCTGTGTATGCCTCCTTAGACACCGATCTGCTCTTTATCCCTGTGTTTACGAAATACGTGTGGAGTAGTTCGAAGCCCGAAGGGACGTTCACTGAAGGCGGGATGTTCAGTGGCTCGGAAATCGTCGTGCAGAGTGGGACGAAGGAAATCGGGCAGTGGTTTGAAGAACGGGTCAACGTGTACGATGACTTTAAGCGCATTCACCAGCATGAGCCAGCGGCAAAGGCCTGGGGCATCTCGATCATCTCGGCGCCCGGTGTCGAAATCGATTTTGGTCCGTTGATTGCTGCACCGGTCAACTAGGAAACAGGAGTTTCAGATTCGGTAAGGATTCGAGTCATGGTGACGAAAGGAAAGGCCTTCGATATTGCTCTCGGGATGGCCGTGATGGGTACTGTCGGTACGCTCATTGGCCAGACGATGGGCGGTGGGCTCATGTCGCTGGCTGTCGCCATCGGAGTCGTGCTCGGAGTTGTGATTGGCTTTCTTGGCGGCCGTCGATTTCTTATCAGTATCCTGGCAGGGACGGTCATCGGCGGCATGTTAGCTTGGCTGATGGCAGGTGTTGATCGTATCTGGGTCGGCGCCGGAGCTGGAGCAGCCATGGGAGGATTTCTTGGTGTCCAGATTTCAATGTTGCTGGATGTGCGTGCTGCGAGGAAGGCGGCGACCGAACAGGTTGAGACATCGGCGTCGTCGTAGCGTGTGATTCTACGGCTGTAGAGGTATTTGTGGAAAATAAGGGTGTTCTCATCGGGTCCATCGTCTTTGTCTTTGCCTCATTTTTTCTGATGATCGGCCTGCTGGGCTATGAGTCGTATAAGGCAAAGCAAATGAAAGCGCTTGCCGCATCGGTCAAGTCGGAAGCTCGACCGACGGCGAGTAGCGTGCCGTTTCATGACTTCTCAATGTACAAGACGAAGATAGGGGACGAAGGTCGGGAAATGGTTCAGATCCCAGAAGGTCCGTTCACGATGGGAAGCAACGAGGGTGATCCGGATGAGGTTCCCGAGCATCAAGTCTACTTAAAGGGGTTCTACCTTGACCGAAAAGAAGTCACGCAAGACGAATATATGCGGTTTGCGAAGATGACCAAGCGGGCTAAGCCCAGGATCGAGGTCTTCGATGACGATCAGTCGAAGATTTTGAAGCCGGAATTCCCGGCGATGAGTGTTTCGTGGGATGAGGCGACAGCCTACTGTAAGTGGGCCGGTAAGCGGCTTCCCACGGAGGCTGAATGGGAGAAGGCTGGTCGAGGAGAGAGCAAGAGGAAGTACCCTTGGGGAGATAAATTTATTACCAATGCCTCCAATGTGGACGGCAGCGAGGACGGCTATAAGTATTTGGCGCCACCGGGATCGTTCGAGGCTGGACGAAGTCCCTATGGCCTTTATGATATGGCGGGCAACGTTGCCGAGTGGGTTGAGGACTCTTACGACGAATCCTATTACAAGAAATCGCCTTTTCGCGACCCGAAAGGTCCAGAGAACGCAGACCTTAAGGTTGTGCGCGGAGGTTCCTGGCGGGAAACCGAACATAATGCAAGGTTGTCGAAGCGATTCGCGGCCAAGCATTGGCGGACAGATGTGACAATCGGCATTCGTTGCGCAAGTGACCTTGAATAAATGACTTGAATAAATGAACAGGGTTTCAGCAGCTAGCTTGGTATGTTAGAAGCTAAGTTTAAATTGGTATTTCTGTTCGTAGTGTTGGCTTGTGCTGCCATGCCCATCGTTGCGATTCTGCGAGGTACGACCATGACTCCGTATGAGAAGTCGACGCCCGCAAGCAGCACTGAAGTTGAGTCGGAGGTAGACGCCGCTTCCGGAGAGGAGCCAATTCAGGAAGAGATGGTCGCCATTCCTGCTGGGCCGTTCGTTCGAGGAACGAATGACGGTGGGTTCGACGAGCAGCCACAGCGGACCATCGTCCTTGATGCCTTTTCGATCGATCGGTACGAAGTGACCAATCATCAGTACCAACAATTTGTTGCGGCCACCGGTCATCGAAAGCCAGGGTTGCCATCGCGCTATGCCAAGAGTGGGAGTAAGGTGCGGGGCATCAATCAACCGGCTGTCTATGTTTCGTGGGAAGATGCGGCGGAATACTGTCGGTGGAAAGGCAAGCGGCTCCCGACTGAAGCGGAATGGGAGAAGGCCATGCGAGGTTCGGACGGGAGGCTCTGGCCATGGGGGAATGATGAGCAGCCTCATGGCGCAAATTGGGCCCGCGTACAGGACGGCCATGAGGTCTCTGCACGTGTGGGGACATTTGCGACCGATAAGAGCCCGTATGGAGTCATGGATGGGGCCGGTAATGTCATCGAATGGGTGGCTGATTGGTACAACGAGACCTATTACAAGGATTCTCCGGAACAGAATCCTCCAAGTCCCGAGTATGGAACCTATCGCGTGTTGAGAGGTGGGGGTTATACGACGACCGGGTTGGATATCCGGATTACCAGCAGGAGCAAGATGATGCCGGATTTTCGGGATGAGACGATCGGATTTCGCTGCGCAATTTCAAAGGTGGAAGCACGCGGAAGCGGAGAGAAAAGCACGTGAAGAAATTACAGAAAATCAAAGTAGTACAAGATCAAAAACACGGCCAAAATGATATTGACAACCATACCGGCCAAAACTATAATGTCGAACACTTTTGAGTTCTTTGTCACGGTTTCTCCTGTTGTTTCGTACGCAAACGACGAAATTTGATAACACAGGGTTGGGTGCCTGTCAAGAAAACGCAGTAATAGTAATTCTGAATTGCCCGCTAATCTATATCTGAAATCCATACCTGATTTGGAGCAAGCACGACGATGGCAACATCTACTACTCCCGATAGCGACATCAAAATAAAAATTGGCAAGATGATTTTTTACATCACCTGTGCTGTGGGTTTGTGGTTTTTCTATTGGTTTGCCGGAATTCAGTGCCCCTGTTGAGTTGAGGGGCTAGTTCTAATTTCGAAATGTCAGGCCGCGTAATTTCGGTAACGGATGAGCGTGGTTGGTGGAGGAGAGTGAAATGAGCGCGCTGAATAATCCTGTCATTGCTGTGATCGTCTCTCTGATTATCGCGGTTGGGTACTTTACTTTAGTCGATCATTATTTGATGGATATGCAGGGGCTGGACTACTGGTACTTGTTCCG
>CAZAKX010000044.1:7506-22416 GCA_964485915.1 uncultured Nitrospira sp.
TAGTCGATCATTATTTGATGGATATGCAGGGGCTGGACTACTGGTACTTGTTCCGTCAGTAGCCGCAAGTGACGTAGCCAAGTCTCTGAGAAGTTTCGTAAGTTTATTACAATTTAACGTTCAGTGCATCTAAGGAGGTATTCCATGGGCCTATTAACCGGCAAGCGCGTGTTTTCGATTATGGCGCTCTGCATGATGGTTGGCCTCCTTCTGCTTCCGATCGTCGTAGCGTTACCTTCACCGGCTATCGGTGAAGAAGCTCCTGCTGGCGATGCGGCAAAGAAGGATGGAGATAAGGTCGAGAAGGGCCGGGATGTCTATTATAAGACAGAAGGGATTGTGGTCGGTGCTCCCGCTCCTAAAACTGTAGATGGTCCCAGGGACTATCCGCGATATAACTTCGAGAGCCGTGTGTTGCTCTGGTTTGCCAATCAGCAGCATCTCTACTACGGTAGCTTTGTGTTGGCGGTGCCGATCTTTTGCATGATCATCGAATTCATGGGTGTCGTGACAAAAGACAAGGCGCTTGCGAAACGGTACGATCAATTGGCCTATGACTTTATTAAAATCAGTCTGACGGCCTACTCACTCACGGCTATTCTTGGCGGTATTCTGATCTTTACCTTCCTTACGTTGTATCCGGCATTCTTCTCGTATTTGTCCGGCATATTCCGTCCTGTCATGCACATCTACGCGTTGATGTTTGTGGCAGAGAGCGGGACTCTCTATATTTATTATTATGGCTGGGACAAGATGAAAGAGGGTTTTCTGAAGTGGATTCATCTGAGCATGTCGGTCATCCTGAATATTATCGGGACTCTCCTCATGTTCTTGGCGAATTCGTGGATTGGCTTCATGATGTCGCCGGCCGGGGTCGATGAGCAGGGCCGATATCTCGGAAATATCTGGCATGTCATCCATACCGCCTTGTGGAACCCACTCAACCTTCATCGCATCCTCGGAAACATGGCCTTCGGAGGCGGTGTGGTCGCCGCGTATGCTGCCTACAAATTTTTGGCGGCAAAAACGGAAGAGGATCGGGCTCACTACGACTGGATGGGCTACATTGCCATGGCGCTGGGCGTGGCCTTTTTGATCCCGCTGCCCTTTGCTGGCTATTGGCTGATGCGGGAAGTGTATGCCTATCGTCAGCAGATGGGCATTACCTTGATGGGCGGTCTGCTCGCCTGGTTGTTTATTATTCAGGCTACGATGATCGGGATTCTATTCCTGAGCACGAACTATTATCTCTGGCAGGCTATGGGGCGGATGCGTGGCGCAGAAAAGTATCAGCGCTATATTAAGTATCTCGTGTTTTTGCTTGCCTGCGGATACATGGTGTTTATTACCCCTCACACAATGGTCATGTCGCCAGCTGAATTAAAGGCGATGGGCGGTCAACAACATCCGGTGCTGGGTAACTACGGGGTTATGTCGGCAAAGAATGGCGGTATCAACGTCATTATTACAACTACTGTGCTGAGCTTTGTCTGGTACATGCGGGGCAATAAAGTATCAACTGTCTCGTGGGCAAAGTTTGGCAACATCTTCATGGGCGTATTCTTTGCCTGCGCCTACATTAACATCATCTGGCTTGCTATCTACGGCTATTACATTCCCGCGAACGTACGCGTTGGTTTGTCTGTTCCCCAAGTAGCAACTACGTTGTCATGTCTCTTCTTTATGTTTGCGCTGAATAGCTTCATGATGAAAGGGGCAAAGCAGATGGGACCGATTGAGTGGGGTAAGATCTCTGCCCGCTCTCAATACGCTCTTATCATGTTGGCGACTGCCTTTACTTGGATGATGGGATTGATGGGCTATATTCGCTCATCGGTGCGGCTCTTCTGGCATGTCAATGAAATTATGAGGGATAACTCACCGTGGGCCTATACTCACACGGTGGGATTTGCCGCCAACATGATTTCATTCAATGTCTTGTTTTTCTGGATCACGATTCTCTTTGTCTTCTGGCTTGGTAGCTTGACTGCGAAAAAGGTTCCGGTTGAAGCAAAAGCGGGAATTCCTGGGAGTGTCCCGCAGCCGGCTGCTAGTCACTAAACGACGTCCCTTATTGATAGGCGGCTCAATGGCGGGGGAGGTTATCCTCCCCCTCGTTGGTAGCTGTAGGAGGTCACGACCTTGGGTAACCTGATTGCTGAAGCACTCTCGATGGGTTGGGTGGCTCTCGCCATTCTTGCAGGGCTGCTGGTGTATTTTCAGATGTCCGTCAGCGATCCTGCTGAAAAGAAGCGAGCTGTGTTCAAGACATTCATTGGAATGGTCTCTTGCTTGCTTCTGTTCATGGCGATTGCAAATTATAAAACGAATTTCTACGGGGAAAGTCGGCTGCTTCCCGTCTCACTGGTGATGATTACCGTGACAACGTTTGTCATGGCACTCTATTTCACCAATTTGAGCGCCTTGCTGAAGATAGGCGGGATGATGTTTTTTATCGCTGCGTTTCTTTCCGGCTACGGAAACTGGCTGCCGCAAGTCGAAGGTGGTTTCCCGCCAGTCGAAGAGAAGAAAACGTGGGATTCAATGACTCCGCAACAACTGGCTGATGAGGGTGAGAAGATTATCTTTGGAGGTGTCGGGAAGAATAAGGAGCAGGGCGCAATCGGCAAGGGGCAATGTCCTCTATGCCATGCGTTTCATGCCGGTATGCTGGGTGAACGAGCGCCAAACTTAGCCGGGCTTCCTGGGCGAGGGAAGGAGCGATTGGAGGACCCCAAGTATTCAAAAGGCGATCCCTCCAAACGTGAATACGAAGTTAAGGAAGCGTTCCCAGGCTCAGGAACCGCAGAAAATGCACAAGAGTATATTGCCGAATCACACGCCTGTCCTAGCTGCTATGTCGTTTCCGGGTACGGGGTGAAGGGAACAAATGACAAGCAAAGCCCAATGCCCTCAATCCATAAGCCACCCATCTCCCTTAGTCTTCCGGAGCTTGCAGCCGTGGATACTTGGATGTATCTACGCGAGGGAATCGATGCTCCCTCGTTCGAAGAGATCGTGAAGTCGTACGAGAAGTTTATTCCTGAAGCCGACCGTCCCAAACAGGAAGAGGAAAAAGCTGCTGGGGCGACGTCACTGATGGCTGATGGATCCGAACCGGTCGATCAGATTTTTGCGAAAGCCCAATGTGTGTCATGTCATACGATCCCTGGAATTCCTGGAGCTATGGGGACGATCGGTCCAAAGCTTGAAGAAGGGACAACCGCTTCACAGCGTATAAAGGACCCGACCTATAAAGGAACCGCCAAATCACCAACAGAATACATTATGGAGTCTATCGTCGATCCTAGCGCTTTTGTGGTGAAGCCGTTCCCTGATAACACGATGCCCAAAGTCTTCGGGCAAAAGCTGAGCGCTGGTGCGCTGAAAAAGATCGTCGATTATTTATCACAGGTAAAAACCGGAGCGCCGCCACCAAAAATTTAGTAGCCTCCGAGTGCCTGTCATGCGGAGAGTAAAGGGAGTTTGCCGATGAAAGCCTTGATGTCACTCGGTGCCTTAGTTGGAGTAGCTGGGCTTCTCCTTCTGGGTGGAATGATTTTTGATGTTGTTCCATCCACCACGGTGCGCTTGGTTGAAGGGTACATGCCGATACAGATGTTGCTTGAAGTGGCATGTTATGTCATTGGTTTTACAGGTTTGAGCTACATGCTGAACGCCATGGGTATGGCTATTCCGCGGTTTTGGCAAGGCATCGGGTTTTGGGTGTTCTTCCTGATGTACCTCAAATACCGTGTCTATCCACCAATCCCATTCAGCGTGCGAGCCATGTATGGGACCGTTTCCCTTGTTGCCGTCTTTATGTGGGTCTCTGCTAACGAAGAAGACTGGCAGAAATTCAAGCAGCCTATCATGAACGTGCTCGATGCGCAGACTGGCATGAATAAACTCTTGCGGTATGCGTATCTGGTCCTATTGCCCATCCTTATTGGAGGGTTTTCATTCAACGCAATGATGCCAAAATCGGAAGAGCCGATCGAGTTAAGGACCGTTCATCCGGCACCACCGGCCAGCACCAAAGTCCATGGTAAGACCTATACGTTACAAACTTCACAGAACCCGTATCGCGTAAATGCTGAAGGAAAATACGATCAGGAATATACAAACGCCAATATCGTTGAGCAGGGTATGGGGCGTTTGATGAAGCCTAATGCTAATCCATGGGATGAAAAGAACCAGGGTTACCTGAAGTATGTACGAGAGGGCGGAGAGATCTTCTTTCAGAATTGCCATTTCTGTCATGGAGATAACTTGAATGGGCGAGGCTTGCACGCCTTTGCCTTCAATCCAATTCCGGCAAATTTTACCGATCCTGGTACGATTGCACAGCTTCAAGAAACCTTTATCTTCTGGCGGGTTGCGAAGGGTGGCATCGGATTACCTAACGAGGGATTCCCTTGGGCCTCAGTCATGCCTCCCTGGGAACAACATTTGACCGTTGATGAAATTTGGAAGGTTATTTTGTTCGAATACTGGCACACCGGCTATTACCCGCGGACCTGGGATTAATAGCGAAGCACACGCTAGATGCCAACACGAATATACCGATCTATATAGGAAAAAGAGGGTACATATGATGGACAGCATAACTTATAAGGCCGGGTTCTTGACGGCTGCTGCCTTTGGACTCTTTCTAGGCGCCAGCTTCGGAGGCACGGTTGTGTCGGCGCAAGGGATGCCGGAAGGGTTTAAAAAGGGAGATCTCGCGCCACCCCCTTCGGCTGAAATGATAGAAGCCGGCAAACGGGTGTATTTCACGAAGTGCGTCTGGTGTCACGGGGTAGACGGTGCCGGTGACGGACCTGGTGCAGATCGACTGTGGCCAAGGCCGAGAAACTTCAATCAAGGAACTTTCAAAATCCGGCATACCGCGAGCGGTGAGCTTCCTCTGTTTGACGCAAAAAAGCCAATCTCCGGTCAGAACGATCTCTTTGAGACGGTTACACATGGATTGCCTGGCTCTGCCATGCCACCGTGGGAAGGTATCCTGACTGAAGAGCAGCGACTTCAAGTTCTATCCTTTGTTACGACTGAGCTAGTGAAAGATCGTAAATTTACCGATAAGCAATCTGAAACTCAGACTATCCTTAACCTTGGAGAGATCAGCCCCAAGCCAGCCACTGAGGAAAGTGTAAAGCGTGGAGCGGAACTTGTCGTAGAAAAGAAATGTGTTGAATGTCATGGGATGGAAGGACGAGGCGATGGGAATGCCTTCAATCTGAAGGACGATTGGGGATTTTCTATTCAGCCGGCCAATTGGCATAAATGTTGGAATTTTCGTGGCAGCCGTCAGGATCCCTATAATGTAAGGAACATCTTCCGGACATTTTCAACCGGCGTCAATGGCACACCCATGCCGTCATTTGCAGACAATACGACAGTCGATGAGCGATGGGATATCGCCAACTTTGTCAACTCCCTTTGTGAGAGAGATCCGTTGGGCAATCCGCTTCCTATCGATCCACTAACGGATAAGCCGAAAATCAATTTCGTGATTCCGTCTGATCCGGTGGAAGGAGAAATTCCAACAGATATAGCAGCTGAAGCTTGGGCCAAGGCTCCGAAGCGAATTGTTGCAATGGGAGGGCAGATTACTCATAAGCCCAGGAACTTTGTGAATCGGATCGACGATATCTGGGTGCGGTCCCTCTATAATGAGCAACACATCGTCTATCTTCTTGAGTGGGATGATCGGACCAAGAGTGTGGCTGAAGAAAAGCTTCCCTGGGCTCCAACAGAGGTGAATATCGAGGTTAAGGAGCAGGATCCAAAGACAGGAGAAGAAGGTTCTATCGCTGCGCATCAAAATAATTACTCTGTGTACAATGATGCGATTGCCATCCAGACAGCGGTGAAGTGGAAAGAATTGCCGGCTCCAATCAAGCCTCGGTATTTATTCGGCACCAATGAGCAATTCCCAGTCGATATTGTGAAGTGGGAAGCCGATGGGTCTCTCCGTGCGTTCTTGGGTACCGGGTGGGATCAGGATTTTCAGGAACGTGATAATTACGAAGAGAGCATGAAGCTCTTAATGGCTGAATGGAAGAATGGCCGCTGGTATGTGATGATTCAGCGTCCGGTTGGGAATAAGAAGGATCAAGATTACGATGAAGATACCTTCTTTGAAGTGGGGCAATATATCCCGACCGTATTCTTTGCCTGGGATGGGCACAATGGTGATGCAGGAAGAAAGATGGCGGTCTCTGCGTTTTACTACACGTTTATGAATCCACCAGTTCCTCAGGAAACCTATATCTATCCTGTGATTATTGCCGTTGGCGTAGTGCTTCTGGAGGGATGGGTGTTGACCCGTCGCGCAAACAGGAAGAAGGGGAAGACGCTCTAAATTCAAAAGAAAAGAGTGAAGTGGAATGATGGAGGGGGTAGGTAAGCCTACCCCCTCTTTTTTTTAATGAACTGTTAGTCCTATGCTGATTACTGACGTGACAGGTGTTGTACTCGCAGGCGGAAAGAGTACCAGGATGGGACAGGATAAGCGCTTTCTTTGCATCGGCGGCCAGACTCTCCTTGAGAGAGCGTTGTGTACGATGTGCGCATTGTTCCAACAGGTGTGTGTCGTGATTGCTCAGGACGGCCTTCTTCCTCCAGCACAAGTGCCGGTTTTCCGTGATGTGGTGCCAGATTGCGGAAGTCTTGGTGGACTCTATACTGGTCTCCGTGAAGCCTCGACTCCCTACGTATTCATCGCAGCCTGTGATATGCCGTTTCTCAATGGAAATCTGGTCAAGCACATGATTGGATTAAAGGAAGAGGCAGATATCGTCGTCGCGTCTTGGAAGACCCGACTCCAACCAACACACGCTATTTATTCCAAGCGGTGTATGGCGAGTTTTGAAGATATGATTCGTAAGCAAGAGGTGAAAATTCAGGACATATTTCAGCAGCCTTCTCTCACTGTGCGATTCATGACGGAAAATGAAGTGCGTCAGATCGACCCAGAAGGACGTTCATTCATCAATGTGAATGACCCAGCTGATCTTGAAGCAGCGCGGTTGCTGCATGACGATCCTACACCTTCATAATCTAGGGGTCGTAAAGTCCTTCAGATGAACCGAAACATCATCATCATTCACCCCGGTGCTCTTGGGGATGTGTTGCTCGCTGTCCCGGCGATGAAGAAGTTGGCTGCGCGTTTCACTCAGCATACGATCGTGCTGATCGCTCGTGCGCCTGTGAGTCGATTGCTGGCTGAGTGCCGTGTGATCCATGAATGGATATCCATAGAGTCACAGGTATGCGTTGGATTGTTTACAAGGTTCGGTCGGCCATCCATTGAGTTGCAATCACGCTTAGAGCGATGTGATGCAGCTATGGCATGGACCGAAGATACCGACGGTTCCCTGGCCTATGTTCTTCGCGAATTCGGAATATCGCAGGTACGGATTCAATCGCCATTTTCTTCGGCTTTGAATGCAAGGCATCAGCGCGATCGTTTCCTGGAAACGCTGGGTGAGATAGGCACAGATGCTCTAGGACATGACGGACTGCATATTCCTGATTCTCTCCTTGAGAAGGGTAAGGGTTACCTCCAGGACAAGGGAATCTTGCCTAATGGCCCGCTGGCGCTTGTTCATCCAGGCAGCGGAAGTATCCACAAGTGTCTCAGGTCTGAGAAATTGGCTGGCATCCTTCAGCAATTGCAGCAGCTGGAGATATCTCCCGTTCTGTTGGAAGGACCAGCTGATCAAGATGCTGTAGAAGGCGTGCTAAGGTTGCTGAGTAAGAAGCCGCCGGTTCTGCGAGATCTCGAACTCTCCCTACTTGCCGGAATCCTTGGGCACGCGGAGCTATATCTTGGCCATGATTCAGGTCTTACACACCTGGCAGCGCTCTTGGGTGTGCGCACTGTTGCGGTATTTGGCCCGACAGACCATCTTCGGTGGGCACCTCAACGTGGTCGAGTGACCGTACTCCGCGGGGCACCTTGTGTGTGTCCTTCATGGGATGCAGTGAAACAATGCCACGAGAAACCCTGTCTCGACCTTCCGATAGAAAATATTCTGACCGCGTTGAAACTTCAAACAGCGGCGTAGACTCTACAAGCCCTCGTAATTCCAGGCAAAACCGTCTTGTCTCTCAAAACCTCATATGTTAGAGTGCCCCGTTAATTTTCTTTCATTGGTCAGGAGTTAGGAGAAGCCTTGTGTCGCTAGGTGTCGTACAGGAGAAGGTCACGACCGCCCTGCTTGGCGCGCTAGACGGTGCGAGGGAAAAGGGACAGTTGAAAGCAACTGCTTGGCCAGCACTGACTCTGGATGCACCTAAACGACCGGAATGGGGTGACTTGGCTTCAACAGTGGCCATGTCCTTGGCATCGTCCGAACAGAAAGCCCCCCACGATATCGCACAGATCATCATAGAGAACATTTCGCAACGGGATCAGATTTTTGATCGTGTGGAGATCGTCCGCCCCGGTTTCTTGAACCTGACAATCAAACCTACTCTCTGGCAGGAAGTTCTCCATGAAGTTGAGCAGCAAGGGACTCGGTATGGTCGGGCACACATAGGAACCGGTCGTCGAGTCTTGGTCGAATATGTGAGTGCAAATCCGACCGGCCCGTTACACGTCGGACACGGGAGAGGCGCGGCCGTGGGGCACGCTGTTGTTCGTTTGCTGGCGACGATCGGCTACGATGTCACAGGGGAGTATTACGTCAACGACGCCGGGCGACAGATGAAGCTATTGGGCGCGTCGGTTTATGCGCGTTACCAGGAGTTGTCCGGGCGGACTGTCGATTTCCCGGAGGATGGCTACCACGGCACCTACATCACCGCGGTCGCTCAACAGATCAAAGAACAGCTGGATCGTGTCGCAGGTGAACTGACTCCTGGTGATCTCGAAGCTCGATGCAGGGCTCTGGCCTATCAGGAACTGCTTGGGCTCATTCGTGACGACCTCAAGTCATTTGGTATTGAGTTCCAATCCTGGTTCAGCGAATCCACGTTGCTGGAATCGAAGGCCGTCGAGCGGGCGCTGGACGAATTAAAGACGCGTGAACTCTTGTTTGAACAAGAAGGCGCGTGGTGGTTTCGGTCATCGAAATACGGCGATGAAAAAGATCGTGTCGTGAGGAAACAGGACGGCGAACTCACCTATTTGGCGTCTGATATCGCCTATCACCATGACAAGCTCCGGCGTGGGTACGATGTGCT
The DNA here is from genome assembly GCA_964485915.1 of uncultured Nitrospira sp. Lineage (GTDB taxonomy): Bacteria > Nitrospirota > Nitrospiria > Nitrospirales > Nitrospiraceae > Nitrospira_D. The sequence continues at coordinate 16,702 of CAZAKX010000044.1, forward strand.
GATCAATGTCTTCGGCGCCGATCACCATGGATATATTCCTCGCATGCAAGCTGTGATGCAGGCCTACGGGCATCCGAAGGAGCGCCTCCAGGTGGTACTTGTCCAGTTGGTCAAGCTGCTGCGGGGTGGAGTCGAAGTGAAGATGTCCAAACGGACTGGGGAATTCATTACGATGCGGGAAGTCATCGACGAAGTTGGAGCGGATGCCGCGAAGTTCTACTTCTTGATGCGTGATTCTAAGACTCATCTGGAATTCGATTTGGAGTTAGCCAAGCAGCGGTCTGCCGACAATCCTGTGTACTACGTTCAGTATGCGCATGCCAGGATTTGCAGCCTGTGGCGTGTGGCTTCCGAGCGGGGAATCGCTCGTCCATCCGCAGCGGAGACGGATCTCACAGTCTTAACGGATCCCGATGAGTTGGGGCTGATCAAGAAGCTATCCGCCTACCCGGAGGTCATTCAGACCAGTGCGGTGGCTTTTGAGCCCCATCGTGTGACCTACTATCTCCAGCAATTGGCCGCGCAACTGCATACGTTTTATAACAAACATCGGGTGTTGCCTCCCGCAACCGATCAAGAGCGTGATGACACTGCACCTACTGAAATCGTGACCTCCAAACGGACTGCGGCAAGACTCGTTCTAATGGGGGCAGTCCAGCAAGTCCTGAGGAATGGGCTCGAGGTGCTCGGCATCTCGGCGCCTGAGCACATGTAGCTGAGAGATCCTACGAAAGATGATGCCCTATCAGATCGATCAGCCGGATCCGTATTGTAAGGGCCGTCTCGGCCTGTTGACGACCGATCATGCGGTGGTTGAAACGCCGACGTTCATGCCGGTAGGCTCCTTGGGGCCTGTGAAGGGACTCGAGTCGGATGACCTTCAGAAATTAGGGTTTCGTCTCATCCTCAATAATGCGTATCATCTGTTCTTGCGACCCGGTCACAAGCGTGTCGCCGAAATGGGAGGGCTCCATGCCTTCACTGGTTGGCCGGGCGCCATCCTGACCGACAGCGGAGGGTTTCAGATCTTCAGTTTAGCGAAACTATGCGAGATCACCGATGACGGTGTCACATTTCAGTCACACATCGATGGCTCCACACATTTCATTACGCCGGAAAAGGCCATCGAGATTGAAGAGTCATTGGGGGCCGACATCATCATGGTGCTGGATCAGTGCGTCGCGCTTCCGGCCGACGGGCAAATGATCCAGGACAGCGTACGGCGGACCAAGCTCTGGGCTGAACGTTGTCAGGCGGCGCGCCGAAGGACGGATCAGGCCTTATTCGGCATTGTCCAAGGCGGATTGGATCCTGATGTACGTGTCGCCTCAGCGAGAGAGTTAGTGGCACTGGGTTTTGAGGGATATGCGATCGGAGGATTGTCGGTAGGGGAAGAGAAAGCCGACATGCACGCGATGCTCGATGTCACGGTCCCGGAGTTGCCGGAGAAAAAGCCTCGGTATCTCATGGGTGTCGGGCATCCTGAAGATCTGGTTGAAGGTGTGGCTCGTGGGATCGATCTCTTCGATTGCGTGGTCCCGTCTCGGCACGGCAGAACAGGCTCGTTGTTTACGACATCAAGTCGGGTGGTCATCAAACAGGCGCAATACGCCGATGATGACCGACCAATCGACCCCGACTGTGGTTGCCCGGTGTGTGGTCGGTACTCGCGAGCCTATTTACACCACTTGTTCTTGGTCAAGGAGATGCTGGGAGCGCGGCTGAATACCATCCACAATCTTTGGTATTTTTCCGATTTGATGCGTCGCATGCGGGAGGCTTTAGCAGAGAAGAGGTTCGCCGCGTTCCGCGACGAATTTTATCATAATCGTCACCGGCAGGATGAGCCGTCCGGTCCCACGAACGATGAGCGGGAGCCACACCCTCAATTTCATGGGAGTTGTCATACCTAGAATAGAAGGGATACGTTCGATGTTGATGGAATCAATCGCATGGGCGGAAGGAACGGGTGGAGGGAGTACAGCTGCGAGCGGAGGGGCGGGAGGGATGTTGTCGCTGATTCCGTTTCTCCTGATCTTTATCATTTTCTACTTTCTCCTGATCCGTCCGCAGCAGAAAAAGCAAAAGCAGCAGCAGGCCTTGTTGGACACGGTAAAAAAAGGGGATAAGGTCGTGACGACGTCCGGAATCTGGGGCACGATCACCAACCTTGGGAAACAGACGGTGACGTTGCAGATTGCGGACAATACGAAGATCAAGATGCAGCGAGAGAATATTGCGCGTCTACGCAGCGAAGACGAAGATAAAGACAAGGACGCGTAGAGTCTACGAACGAAGAGGTTGCAGACGAGATGAAAAAAATACGTGGACGCTTATGGTTGTTGGTGTTGGTGATTCTCGCGTCGGTGGTCTTTTTTCTGCCGTCCTATCAACCGGCCTATCAAGCGATGCCCGGTTGGCTGAAGGAAGTGCTGCCGAATAAGGGTATCACGCTCGGATTGGATTTGCAGGGCGGCATTCATATGGTGTTGGAGGTGGATGAAGACCGAGCCGTGGAGATTGCGGTAGACCGTTCTGTCACGGCCCTACAGGATCTTGTCACTGAGAAAAAACTCGCGATCGAATCGACGAAGCGAACGGCGCACGACCAGATCACTATTCTGGCGCACGATGCGGATGCGAAAGCGTCGGTCGAAAAGTTGATCGACAGCTTCCCCATGTTTATTGAGAAGGGATCGGCGGGGTCGGCCACGACCGCGGTATGGGAGCTGCGCGAAGCAGAAACGAAGCGGATCAAGGATTCCGCGATCAACCAAGCTCTGGAAACTATTCGCAACCGAATCGATCAATTCGGCGTGACCGAACCTATCGTACAACGGCAAGGGTTGAAGCAGATTGTCGTTCAGTTGCCGGGCGTGAAGGACCCTAAACGCGCGAAGGACCTCATTAAAGAAACGGCATTACTTGAATTTAAAATGTTGGACGAAGATATCCGACTTGATCTGCCGGCGCGTGTGATGAGGGATAAGGAGGCGGAGGTGCTTCAGCAGTTTGCAAGCAAACTGCCTGAGGAGGACCAAATCTTGTTCGAGCGGGCGGTCGATAAGGATACCGGTGTCGAATTCCGTATGCCCTATGTCGTCAAAAAGCGGGTGATGCTGACCGGAGACGTATTGAGCGATGCGCGGGTGTCCATCGGTCAATTCAACGATCCGTATGTGTCCATCACGTTCGATTCAAAGGGGGGGCAGGAATTCGAACGGATTACGGGTGAGAACGTCAAAAAGCGCATGGCGGTCGTCCTTGATAACACGATCTACTCGGCCCCGGTCATCCAGGAACGTATTTCGGGAGGACGAGCTCAGATTACCGGGACCTTCACCACGCAGGAAGCCAACGATTTGGCGATCGTGCTGCGGGCTGGTGCGCTCCCGGCGCCTCTCAAGATCGTGCAGGATCTTACGGTTGGGCCATCGCTTGGACAGGATTCTATCGATAAGGGGGTCAGGGCGACATTGGTTGCCGGTGCCTTGGTCATCATTTTCATGGTCGTCTATTATCGTCTGTCCGGTGTGATTGCGGACTTTGCCCTGATCCTGAACTTGCTGTGTCTGATGGGGGCATTGTCCGCCTTGACCGCCACATTGACCCTACCCGGCATCGCCGGCATCGTGCTGACGATCGGGATGGGCGTGGATTCGAACGTGCTGATTTTTGAGCGTATCCGTGAGGAACTTCGAGGGGGGAAGGCTGCACGGTCGGCGATCGATGCGGGATACGACAAGGCATTACTGACGATCATCGACTCGCACGTGACCACTCTGATCACGGGAGTTGCTCTGTTCCTCTTCGGGACCGGACCGATCAAAGGGTTTGCCGTGACCTTGTGCCTGGGCATTGCCATCAATCTTTTCACGGCCTTGGTCGGCACGAAAGTCATCTTTGATCTGTTGTATAAGAAGCAAAAAGTGGAAGCGCTGAGCATCTAGCGATGAATTCATCGACGATGAGCGTTCATGGGGAGACGACGGGTCAGCAAAAGGGAGCGCGTATGTTAGAGATTCTCGGGAAGACCAATATTGACTTCATGGGCAAGCGCAAGTTCACATTTCTCTTTTCAGGGATTATGGTCTTGCTCGGACTCATTGCCCTTGTTCAGATTGGATGGGGGTCAGCCAATCTGGGCATCGATTTCGCCGGTGGGACGGCCGTCCAGCTCAAGTTCGAACAGCCGATTCGGATCGATGAGGCCCGGAAAGCCTTAGAGACGAACGGGTTGGGCAATGCGGAGTTGCAGGAATTCGGGCAAGACAACAAGCTGCTCATCCGGGTGAAGGCTTCAACGACGATCGAAGAAAAGATCGCGGAACGCGTGGTGGAAATTTTCAGCAAGGAGTTTCCCAGCCACAAATTCGTGGTGGACTCAACGACTGAGATCGGACCGACCATCGGAAAGAAACTTCAAGAAGACGCCCTTGTGGCGATCGTCATCTCCTTTGCGGGTATCGTTTTATACATTGCGGCGCGATTCGAGCTCCGGTTCGGTGTGGCTGCTGCGTTAGCCACATTTCACGACGTCTTAGCCGTAGTCGGAGCGTTCTACATATTAGACAAGGAAATCACCCTCTTGGTCGTGACGGCGCTGTTGACGCTTGCGGGGTACTCGTTGACGGACACCGTCGTCGTCTTCGACCGAATCAGAGAGAATCTCAAATCACGCCGACGCGAGAGCGAGGAAGCGACGATCAACACGGCCGTCAATCAGGTGCTGAGCCGCACGATCGTGACGAGCGTGACGGTTGTGCTCGTCCTCATTCCATTGACCTTGACAGGAGGGGAAGTTCTGCACGATTTCTCATTGGCGCTTCTCTGGGGTGTCATCTTCGGCACCTATTCATCCGTATTCGTCGCCAGCCCGCTCTTGCTTTTGTGGCCAGGCTCGTCGGGTCGACTCTTGAAACGACACTGAGCCGAATGGTGGAATAGAGCGTCACAAGTCGCTCAATCTTACGTGTGTTCTCGATGTTGAGCGGTCAGCTGGGCGCAACCGGAACCGCCGACATCAATGGCGAAGAAGCGCTAACTCGGACTGGGCGTTCACATCTCCTCCTGGTGTAGTCATGCCACTCTGGAGCCGGTCTCACAGTCTCCAGCAGAAGATCATCGCAGCCATTGTGATGGTCGGCCTCTTGCCACTGGTCCTCCTCCTGGCCTTGATTTACGTGGAAGAACGACGCGCCCTACGCGAGTCCACGGGGGCTAATTTTAAGGAGGCGGCTGTCGAAGCCGCTCGTCGGATCGAAACGCACGTGAGCCGAAGTATGAATGAGGCCCAGCAGCTCGCGACCACCCCCTTTCTCCGTACGGCCGTCTCGGAAGCCAACCGGACCTATGAAGGCAAAGACGCGCGGAGCATTTCTGAAATCATCCGTGATTGGCAACAGCGCTGGAAACAACGTGATAAGCGAAGCGAGTTTCCTCTCTTTGTCAACCAAATCGTCACCAATTACTTGATTCGGTGGCACGAGATTCGAAAGTCCGACTATGTCGGCATCATGATCACGGATGGACAGGGAGCCTTAGTCGTAAGCTCCATTCCACAAGTAGAATACTCCTATGCCAAAACCCCCTGGTGGCAAGCGGTCGTCAAAGAGGGAAGTCAACAACCCTATGCGAGTGAAATCGTCTTCGATCCGGCTTTTGGGACTCACGTCATCGCTGTGGCGGCGCCGATTTTTGACGATCAACGTCGTG